>BTTC01000079.1:0-8124 GCA_036244935.1 bacterium
GCGCATTGTTTTCAGTATCTGTCTTGCGCGGTGCAGGTACGTGTGTTTTTCCAAGACCTCTTCGCGCCCGGCGGATGCCGCAGCCATCCTTTCCTCGTCATTTTCAAGGTAGTAACGCGCAAGGCGGACGATGTTATCATCATTATAAATAATCAGATGCTTTCTATTTTCAAAAAGATCGGCAAGCCCTTCCGCCGTGTCGGTAAGCAGCAGGGAGCCGGAACAAAGCGCCTCGAATACGCGCATGTTCAGATCGTTTTTTATTGCGTTATTGAATACTATCCGGCTGGATGAAAATAACCGCGCCATATCGTCCAAAAATATTCTTTTTATCCCCACGCTGAACTCGGTCTTCAGCGCATTCAGCAGATTTTTACGCCGCAGGTGCGCGGGCGAATCGGTGATACTTCCCGCAAATCCTATATCGTAAATTTCCGGCGCGTCGCGCCTTGCGTGGATTTCGGGATCGCAGGCAAGCGGCAGCCAGTGAACCTCTTTTATGCCGTTTTGCTTAAAGGCGGCTATGTACTCCCTTTGCGCGAGGAAGACAACATCAAACCTGCGCGCAAGTTCAAGGTGATCTTTGAGGTTAATGTGCGAGTCGATAAAGTAGGCCGCTTTAGGTATCGAAATATTTTCTATACCGGGGGGCGGCGCATCCAGCCCTGTTTCAACCCAAAAGAGGAATTCCGGATTAATAAAATCTTTCGGAAAGCGTGAAATTATGGACCGGGCATCGGGCGCCTCAACGCGCGGCACGTCCTGCGGTATTATCGGAGCCTTCATGTTTTCAAGGTTCCAAAGCTTCATTATTTTCGGCGTTATGGAATCGCCGCTGGTAACCACCCGGTTTTCCGATGAGAAAGCGCGCTTCAAGTAGTGCGCCGTCGTTGCGGGGTAATAGGCGAAATCCATCCATACGGAGGCGGGCGGTGATTTTACCTCAACCCGCTTTTTTCTTTTACCGTTATGTACTGCCTGTTCCATTACGTCGTTCCAATGATGTATAAAATCTTTCATCGGGAATTTTTCTATTACGCATTCCCTTGCGGCTTTACCCATCTTCTCGGCTTTTTGAGGGTTTTCTAAAAGGCTTTTTGCGGCGTCGCGCAGTACTTCCATATCATCACTCAAAAATCCCTCGATCCCGTCGGTTATGGGTGATGTAGGGTTTTCTAACGATATTACCGGCATGCCGGTCGCCATCGCCTCAAGCATTGCCAGGTTGTAACCGTCCTCGTAAGTGCGCTTCGTGGTATTCAAAAACAGGCGGCATTTTTGATAATGGCTTTTGAGGTCATCCCAACTATTTGAGATTCTGGAATTTAAAAATGGATTATCGCCAAGCAGCGTGGTAGGTAATCCATCGCAGACCATTTTTTGCTCGGAAAAGCCCGTCATCAGGTCTCTTTCCATCAAACGATTTCCAACGCAAAGGATAGTAGAAAATTCGCCCGTATAGCCGGAGTAATCATCGGGGTTAACGCCGGGATATATCACGCTGCCGGAACTGATGTTCCAGTCGTCCCTTTTTGAGCCGGAAATAAATACCGGATGAACCGGTTCTATCAGCGTCTTGATACGGTCAAGATACTCCTCACGCATTACCGCGCCGCCGCCAAGCGCTATCTCGGTTGTCAGTTTGTTGTGGAAAACCAGAATTTTTGGAGTTTTTTGCCGCGTAGAGATGGCAATAAGGTCCTTTACATTATGGCAAATTATCAAGTCGATGACGCTGCCGTCCAGCATATTTTCCATGTCCGTTGCGGAAACAATTTTGGCGTTTTGCGGCATCGGTCGCATTTTTTCATCCCATTTGCGCTGTTTGCCGTCGGCCATAACGGGTTCATAAACAAATAGTTGATGCCCAGTCGCCGCCAGCAGGCACAGGTACGGCTCGTGCCAGTTAAACGTCAGAATTTTTAACTGCTTCCCGTTTTTAGGTTTTAAAAGCATCTTAAGTATCTATATCGGTTTTTTACGCACGCAACTTTCCCGTCTGTTTCCATATAAAAGGTGCAATACCCGTTCCGTTCACGGAACGGAGTGATATCGAAAAGACATACCGGCTGGTTAAAGCGGCAATAATGTTATTTTTCCGCTTTTGAATGGAGCAAGATTAGCTTAAACTCGGCATTATCATGCGGATTTTTTTATCCTTGCTGATCGCTATGAATTTTTTATTAATTAATCTTTTAAAATCGCGCAAGCGTGTTTTATCCGTCAGGTTGTCATAAAGAGACTGATACCATGCTGTTGCTTCTAAATCTTTTAAATTAGTTTCTTTAAATTTTGGCAAACTTTTTAAAATTACATATTGCCGTTTATTGATAATTTTCTTTTCAAGGCAGTTATGTAGATATGAATTTTGTACCAATACCGCCACAAGTTCCCTAATGCGGTCATGCTGTTTATTCATAACCTCTAGCATGCCTTTAAGAAATAACTGTACGAACACGTTATTGGGGTATTGATCCTGCTTTTCCGCTTTTCGCGCAAAATTGAAAACCGAAAAATATTCATCAAGGTTATCAAAATAATATCTTGAAAGCGCAAAAGGGGCGTATTTGTATCCGGCCGCCATTAGTATCATTGCCTCTACCACCCTTCCAACGCGGCCATTGCCGTCCCAGAATGGATGTATCCGTTCAAAGTAGTAATGAACAAGTGGGGCGCGGATAAGAGGACTAAGCTTGATGACGTGCTCGCCGTTTACCCAATCAACAAACGTTTCCATAAGCATTTTAATGTCATCAAAACATTTTGGAGGCATGTAAACGCCACCGTGATCGGTATCGCCTACCCTGGTGGTTTCAGTTTTTGGATTATTTCTGTATTGACCCGGTACGTTATTCGGATGGGTTAAATTCATCGTAATATCTTTATGGAGGTCAGTAAACATTTCTTCAACAATAAACAGGCGCACACCTACCTCATCATTAATAACCAGGGGTCCACCTGCCTGACCATTTCTATATTTATCAATCATAATCTTGGCGCAATCTTCGGCCAGGTTGTAGGCATTTCGTAAATTAACGACGCGCCTTTCTGTTTCCGCCTTTGCCTGTTCCGGTGACTCCAGAACTGCGGCAGTTTCTTCTTCCGTTAAAGTACCGCCTTCGATGGTATTGGTACCAAATACGCCTGATACAACAATCTCTTTTTCCAGCATATTTGCCCATTCCGGCAAAATGGGTATGGAGGAAAACCTATGATGTGCATCCTCTATTCTGTCAATCATAGGTTGGAGTGTTTTTATATCAATACCCGCATGGAACTTGAATATTCCCGAACGATGGGTATGGACGACTTCAGGGATATTAAACGCTTCCATGGAGGCATTATTGTCCTTTAAAATGTCCTTTTCCATGTCTATGAATATAGCAAATATGTTTCAATAATACAAGTAGTTAAAAAATATGATGTAAATATCAAAAGCAATTATGTCTCATTAAATGTCCAGATAACACGTATCGATAATAGGAAAGCAGTATAAACAAAAAGGGGGGGGTAAACTTCCTTGCGGTTTTATCTGCCTGTAAGGTAATTAAGGGTAAAAAACGAAAACTCCTTTGGACGGATGCCAAAGAGTTTTTTGAAGTCGTTTTCCGGTATGGTGTTTCCCTCAAGCAGCATATCTATCTGGTAATGCGTTGCGGGGAAAGAGGGATATTTTTCCAGCAAACGGAAAAGCGGCTTTACATACCGCCACGGCAGGCTGATCTTTTTCCTGGGTGAAATCCCCATGCCGATACATATGAAATCGAGCGCCGCCCCATAGGATAAAACATCATCCCCGCCCAGATGCAAAACCAGCCCCACCGCCTCCTTACTATCCAACGCGGACACAAAACAGCGCGCAACGTCGTCCACGTGGATCGGCTGCAGGCAGTAGGAGCCGTCATCGAATATGGGGATTACCGGCAGACGCCTTATCATACCCGCAAGCTGCGAACAGAATTCCGTCCTTCCGGCGGGCGGAGGGCCGAACATTACCGACGGGCGGAAAATGGTGAAATCCAGGCCGGACGATTTTACTATCTCCTCCGCCTCATATTTGGTTACCTGATACTCGGTTCCCTCAGGGCTTGTGCCGTTTGCGCTCATTTGTAAAAAGCGCTTTATTCCGGCCTCAAGCGCGATATGCACCATGTTTTGCGTTGCATCCACATGGGCGCTTCTGAACGTGACGCCTTTTGACGGGTAATCCCTGATTATGCCGATAAGGTTTATAACGGCGTCGTAACCTGAAATTTTTTGGGCGACGCTGGCCGGGTTCAACGCATCCCCCTCCTGAAGAACCACAACGGAGTCGGGGAATTTCGCAAGATCAGGCCGACGGACAAGACAGGCCACGTCATGGCCCAGTTCCGTCAGCAATGCGACAATACGCGAACCGACGAAACCACTGCCGCCCGCAACAAATATTTTCATATCCCTTTTAATTTCGATAAAGGTTTCACACAATTACGATTACGTTGACATTCAGCGTACTATTTAATAGCGTTTGATTGAAAGCGCATAATTTTAAAATGACGGAAGAAAAAATAGAAGAAGAACAGCTGCAACCGCCGAAGAGTGAAAGCCGGGTAGTGGACATCGTCGGCTGGTACGAAGAAAGCTGGAGAATATTCAAAAACAGCTGGCACGTATACGTTCTTTGCGCCCTCGTTTTTATCGTGGTAAACATGATGGCGCAGATAGTCCCCTTCGGAGGGCTTGTGGTGGGCGGCCCGATGATGGCCGGATTGTACCTTGTCGTAAGCGACCTTTATTCAGGAAAAGAATTTGACCTCGGCAGGCTTTTTGGCGGGTTCGCGTATTTCCTGCCGACGTTTCTTGCGTACATCATAACCACGATATTCACAACCATCGGACTTTTCATGTTGATTATTCCGGGGGTAATAGTGGCTTCATGGTATCTGTTTACCTACCTTTTTATCCTGGATAGAGATATGGATTTCTGGTCCGCCATGGAGGCCAGCAGAAAAATCGCGTTTGAAGACATCGTCGGTTTCGCCCTTTTCTTCCTCACGATGGGGGTCATAAACATAATCGGCATAATAGCGCTGTTCGTCGGCCTGCTGGTAACGATACCGATCAGCCTGATAGTCGTTTTCGTAGCTTACGGACAACTGGTGGGATTCAAAAAACTGGCCTTGCGATAACGCTCCGAAATAAATAAATAAATAAATAAAGGCTCCCCGACCCGCGGCAAGCCGCCGACTTTTTACTCTTTGGTACGGAGGTTTGTTGATTCCCCGCGCGGGGAGTACGTGGAAAGGTCCGCAATCTGGATATGGCCGGATAAATCCTCACCCAAAAACCTGCCGCCCACTTCAAGCGCTCTTTCTATCGAGTCGGTTACAAAAAAACTTTTATCGCCTTTGCCGTCACCGCCGATAAGTTTTTCATCCGATAAAATATCAGCGAGTTTAACCGCCGCCGCGTAAGCGGAGTTCACAAGGCTCACGCCCGTACCGCAAACAGACGCGATGGTGGTTTGTAATAGCGGATAATGCGTGCATCCCAGTATCAGGGTATCCACCTCTTTACGGCTAACGGGTTCGAGGTATAATTTTGCGGCATCCCGCGCAACGGAGTTGCCGGTCCAGCCTTCCTCGGCCAACGGTACGAACAAAGGACAGGCAACGCTTATTACTTCCGCCGCGCCGCTTTCCCGCAAAAGCGCTTCGTATCTGCCGGATCGGATGGTGGCGGAAGTGCCGATAACGCCGATCCGCCCCGATGAGGTTCGACGCATGGCCTCCTCCACGCCCGCCTCGATCATCCCAAGTATGGGCAGGTTGCGGAAGGTTTTTCGTAGTTCCGGCACGCTCGTGGCCGATGCCGTATTACAGGCGACCACAACAGCTTTAACGTTTTTGGAAAGCAGGAATTTTGTATTTTCCAATGAGTAACGGTTAACGGTTTCGGGCGATTTTGTTCCGTACGGTACCCTTGCCGTATCGCCGAGATATATGAGATCCTCTTTTGGTAAAAGTTTGTTTATCTCTTTAAGTACGGTCAGGCCGCCTATGCCCGAATCGAATATCCCCACGGGACGCCCGGAGCTGCGGTTTATTTTCTGCTTTGCGCTACCCACTTCTGAACTTCCATGCGGGTGAACGGCAATCTGAGGTCAATATGCCCCGCAAGCGTTTTCAACTCCTTGCCGCCGGAGAGAATCCTGATTGAATTAACGTCGAAATTGGCGAATATCGTTCTGGCTATGGAAGCAAGGGTGATAATTTCGCACGCAACGCCGCCGGGATGATCTTTCACAAACTCCGAG
Organism: bacterium; assembly: GCA_036244935.1. Lineage (GTDB taxonomy): Bacteria > Nitrospinota_A > UBA7883 > JACRGQ01 > JACRGQ01 > BTTC01. The sequence goes on from BTTC01000079.1 coordinate 6,296, forward strand.
TTGAAATCCAGATACACGACGTTTTGCCTGTCCAGAAAAACCCGGTTCAACCTGGCCGTTTCCGGCACAGTACGCGAATACCTGCTGGAGCCGTGTATAAGTTGTTCGACTACGGAACGTATCTCAAACTCCAGAAACTCTTCGGGCGTTATTTTACGCATTTCCGGTTTAAGACTGCCGTCTTCGTCAAAGAACAGGGTGACGTTTTTGGCCATCGATATCCGCGCGTCTTCATTCTGCGCAAAAGCGGAAGAGCCGAAAAAAAACAATCCGGCTAATAAAAGGTTGTTAAAAATTTTCACAGGTTCCTGTCGTATTCCACCAGCGCTTCGTAAAACGCCGCGGCAAGCCTTTCATAAAAATCCTCTTCGTTCAGCATCAGTTCGTCCACGGGGTCGTTAAGCGCGATCACCTCCACCAGCAAGGCGGGCATGTTGATTCCGTAAAGCGGCAGAAAAGAACCGGATTTAACAATAAACGTTTTATGCGTATAAAAATGATCCAGCTTTTTCCGAAGTTTTTCCGCAAGGACGCCGCTTGCGGCGGAGTACTTTTTATTGATGTCCTCCCATTTTCTGCGGGAGAATTTACCCTTTTCCGATATGTAAATCCCCAGGTCGCGCGGTGACCGGTCGAACCCGGATGCGGCGTGAAAGGAAAGGTAAACATCCCCCTTTTCGCTGTTGGCGTTAAATGACCTTTTCATCTGATCCGCCACGCCTGCGCCTGAGTGCGTGAAAAAGATTTTTACCTTTTTCCCGTTTTCCGTTTCTATTATTTCTTTAAGCGTAAGAGCCAGATTGCGGGTGACGTCCTTTTCAAGCGCCAGATTGCGGCTTCTGGCACCGAAGTCACGACCGCCGTGTCCGGGATCCAGCATCACGGTGCGGATATTCCTCAATGATTTAGCGTAACCGGCGGACAGGTCAACCGCCGCCAAAATCATAATTGCCCACACCAGAAAGACCGGCTTAAGCGCTGCCTTAAGACAGCGCCGCCCGCTAGAGGCCGTAAACGATCTGATTATGCTCATCATCAAGCGCATATTATAGTTGCAAATATATTTATGTGGTTAATACTTTGTCCCGGTGTTGGCTGAATGTTTCCTTCAGCATAAGGGCGAGGGCAAGAGACGGATCGATGTCCTTCACCTTTACGGAGCCGTGGAGGTCGTGCAATTCCAGACGTCCGGTATTTTTTATTGCGTCATCGAGTACAAAAGAGCCGGAACCTGCAACGACGGCCTTCAATCGAAAACGTTTTGCAGCCTTGACGATGGCGGTTTGCTGGGACGCGGCAACCTGCCGCGCCATGTTTTCAAGCTCATCGTCACCGATCTCCTTACGCCGGGCAAGCACGGTGCGCGCAAAACGGGTAAGGGCGGCTGGGCGCGTTTTTCCTCCGCCGTCCGGCGCGGCCATATTGTATTTCGATTTCGTGATTTTTCCGAGTATAAGATAAACGTCGCCCATGATGGAAAAAATTTCGGACGAAACCGGCACGTTTTTCCCGCGCACTGCTACGCGCTGCACCACGGCTGGCAGCGGCGTTCGCAGATAACCGGTGTACAGAAGCTCGCCGTTTTTTAGACGTTCAAAATCGTTCCATCCGCGGTTTCCTATACTTCCGTTCCGCACCGGCGTAAGGTCGGTGGTTGTGGAGCCTATATCGATCAGCAAAAAATCACTCGCCATGCGGCCAAGCCACGTCGGGACCGCCGTCCAGTTTGCTGATGCCGTTTCCTCAAAATTCCCTTCCGCAGCGTGGGCTGCCGCCGCCGTATCCGTCGTATAAAATTTCCCGGTTTTACCATAAACAAGGAGTTTTGG
>BTTC01000080.1:0-8078 GCA_036244935.1 bacterium
AAAATGGACCATGCCGATAAGAAACTGGAAACCGGCGCTGAATCGGTTTATGATTGAGTTCGCTGAAAGAATGCCGGAAACAATGTAAATGGGCACTTACACAGAATTATTTACAGGCTTTAGAAAAACGATGTTCACGACGTTGTCTGTGACGGTTACCCTTCACACAATTTCCTCCATGGTTCACAAGGAGGGGGCCGTGCAACGGCTCACGTCCATGGGGCGGATCACCATGACAAGTGGGGTCTGTCACCCTGAGCTTGTCGAAGGGCGCCATGACGAGCGTTAATGGTACAAAACCCTGGCGGGCCGCCTTCCCTTGCGTCAAGGGAAGGACCATTTGCAGCAACTATCATTTTATGAGTTTCTCCGCAGGTCTCAACTCTATAATCCAAGCTGCGCGAACCTTTTTTAATACGGTTTTTTTCGTAATCCGGCGCCCGGTATCCGCCTGTATCTTTTCACGTTCCAGCCCAATAAAAACGGGGATGCATTGACTCAACTTACATAGTATACTGGCCTGCCTGCGGCGGATGCCGGAGGACATTTAATACTATAGCGTTTTAAGTTTTAGCGGATACGATAGATATTCCAGCAGGTCTTAATATCAAGACATTACGCATGCGCATCGTATTCATGGTAAAGCAATATGCTTTAATTGGACATCATGAATAGAGTTATTATATTCACCCTTCGACAGGCTCACGGCCTCATGGTAAGCCGTCATCCTGAGCCTGCCGAAGGGCTGAGCTTGCCGAAGGGTCGAACCATGATGGTCGGTCTGTCAATTTCGCTTTAACTCTATGGCATCCATCTGGTATAAAGGGGTAGTTAGGTATGAATATTGACCGGGCATCTATCAGGAAGATACTTGTACTCAGGTACCGCTCCATTGGAGACATCATTCTCAGCTTCCCGACGTTTGAAGCGTTAAAAACCACTTTCCCGCGCGCAAGGGTAGACATGGTGGTGGATGATGCCTTAACGGATATCTGCTACGCCCACCCATATGTTGATTACATAATCATGCACGAAAGAAAAAAATGGGACAAAAAGCACAAGTCGTCCCTGGGTCGGGAATTGAGTTTTATCATGAAAATACGTAAACAAAAGTATGATATGGTCGTGGACCTGCATTGCGGGCCGCGCAGCTCGCTTTTAACGCTGCTTTCGGGCGCAAGATACCGGCTTGGCAACAACGCGCGTATCAGGAACAAGTTCACCTACAACCTCAAATCCCGGACAAAGCCGAGGTCTCCACATTCCGTTGACGTAATGATGAACATAATCAGTCCGTTAAGACCGAAGATGCCGGGAAGGAAATCGTTGTTTCTGCACTTCAGGGATAATGACCGCAGCTATGTAAAAAAGTTTCTGGAACGGTACGACATCTCGGAAAAGGATACGGTTGTGCTGGTACACCCCGGCGCGCGTCTTGATTATAAGCGTCTTCCAGCTCAAAAGATGGGCGAGGTTGTAAAGTGGATGACGACCGAGCTTGGAGTCAAGGTAATATATGCCGGCAGCGACCGCGATCTTTCCATGATTGCCGACATCGTAAGTTATTCAGGCGGGCCCGGCCTGATGGCTACAAACCTGTCGCTGGGCCAGTTGGCTGCGCTGATAAAATCGTGCGGTCTTTTCCTCGGCAACGACAGCGGCCCCATGCACATGGCGGCGGCGCTTTCTGTGCCCATCGTTGCGTTTTTCGGTCCCAGCGATCCAGAGGTATGGTCGCCCTGGGGGGCGCACGGAAAGATTGTCCGACCCTCGAAGATGCACTGCATGCCGTGCAGCCAGAAGGGATGTCCTTATGTGGGCGATCACTGCATGGCGCGCATAAAAGTTGGAGATATCAAACGCGCCATAAGCGATACGCTAAAGATTAAAACTCTTGCCTCCGGTTGAAAACCGGTCAATAATTTATTAGCGTTTTTGTTTTTACCACTCTGAAATCACAGGGATTGCACTTGGTTTTACAGCGCACGATCCATCTTTTGAAGAGTCTGCTCCATTTAAAGCGGAAATTTTTCATCTCAACGTCATGTATCGATCCGCACGTATAATCCGGGTTTTCCATGTATAGATGGCTATGACAAGGGTAAACCATGTTGTCTGGACCTATGAGAAATCTTGAGGTGGCGCACTTGACCGGTTTATCCCTGAGATGATTACCGCCGAAGCCTGCATCCTCACATTCGTTTGCATACTCGTCGTAATGTTTAATATATTTAGTTGGATCGAATTCCAGCTTGTATCTGCTGTTCACGTCGTCCCAGTTTTCAGGCGCCATTTTCCCATTTTCATTACGCCCTGTGAGAATCTGAACTTTCCATCCTATGCCGGCATTATGTAATTTCACGGCAATTTCTTCAGTAAGGTCTTTGGAATCCGGCGAGGCGATTTGTTTGACCCAAAGTCCCGCTTCACGTATCGCCCGTATTCGTTCTATGTAAGCGTCCGTATCCATCCATGCCGGATGATAGGTTGTGTTCCATTGAATCTTGCGTCCCCACTTTTTCATTTTTTCAAGCGTTTTATAAAATTCCTCGTACCATTTGCCGTTAAGGTTTGTTGTGATTACTATTTTGCGGTAAAGCCGCTCAAGTCCGTCGATTAACCTTTCAAAATCGGGGTGCAGCGTGGCTTCGCCTCCCATCACGCTTACCCTGCGATGTATGCGGTTACGTTTTAAGAATTTCAGTACGGCGTCAACGTCGATTTTTTTGGGATTTTTTCTCACGTCCAGCGACGATTTCTGCTGAATACAGTAGTTGCATCCGTAGTTGCAATAAAGATTTGTGACTATGAGTAAATAAGGTTTCATGATCCCGGTCTACGTAATGAAACCTGTTTTTTTCGCGCGAAAACAACCAACGCTCCACCTAAAAGTTTTTGTTTATAAATGTCATTCAAACTACGTCCAAAGAACTTCAGTTTCTGCGGTGCGGGCGTCTCCATTTTCATAACAGCAAGACCGGCTGCTTCAAGAGCGTTTCTTAAGGTTTTTGGCGTAAAAAACCAGAAATGATGACCTATGCCGTAGTGCTTCCATGGATTTCGCTTAAGTTTTAAGCGACTTTGAACATTTTTCAACCGACATGAAAGACTGGCAATATTTGGAATTTCTATGCGGACAACGCCATTACCACGTACCAACTTACCCACCTTCTCCAACGTGGTTTTTGGATTTCTAACGTGCTCCAATACATGGTTTAATACAACCGCGTCGTATGAACAGGGTTCCAGCGGAATTTCCTCCAAATTCCCCTGATACATTTTTACCGGAAAATTATTTTGAATATGCTCAATCGCCGCAGGTGAAATTTCTGTTCCCTCAACTTCCCATCCACGTTCCAATGCAACCTGTAGCAAGGTTCCTTCACCAGCCCCAATTTCCAAAAGACGACCTTTCCTATCCAAAATTGATTCCAACTGATAAATCAACTTATTAAAATTCTTTTTTCTCTGGACGGTTCTCTCGATCATATGTTTGAAGTATTCAGCCGAATAGATTTTCAAGATGGATTCTTTAATATCCGGGTACATTTCAACGAACTGAAGTTCGCATTCCAGGCACTGAACCACATTGCCGCCTGATTGAGCGGTAAAAAGACGTTTTGTCATACCGGATGGACAATAAGGACATGTTTGGTAATAGTAAGACATAATAGTAAATCAAAGCGATTTTTTTCTTCCAGGATTATATAGCAAAAGGGTATGAGAGAATAAAAAAATTCACATGGGAAAACACTGTCAGGCAAACGCTTGCCGTATACAACCGTTTTTTATAAGAGGTTTTCGCGCATAAATTTTCGCTGTACTTATTATGTATGAGGTTTTAGACTCACGCATGAAAAATCGGTGCTTTTAATCACTTGAATGATGGGAGTATACGCATGAAAATATTCATTGATACGGCGGATATAAACGAGATACGTGAAGCGAACAAGATAGGAATCCTCGACGGCGTAACAACCAACCCCTCTTTGGTATCCAGAACAGGCAAGGATTTCAGGACGGTAATTGACGAAATAGTGGCGGAGGTGGACGGCCCCATAAGCGCCGAGGTCATATCGCTCGACGCGCCCGGCATGGTAAAGGAAGCCGGAGACCTCTCAAAAATACACGAAAACATCGTTGTTAAAATCCCCATGACGGTAGAGGGGCTTAAGGCCGCCAAAGCGCTTTCCGCCAGGGAGATAAAAACAAACGTTACGCTTATCTTTTCACCCAGCCAGGCTATTCTGGCGGCAAAGGCCGGGGCCGCTTACATCTCACCGTTCGTCGGCAGGCTCGACGATATTTCAGAGGACGGGATGTCCCTCGTTGAGCAGATCATGACTATCTATGACAATTACGGGTTCACGCCGGAAGTCATCGTGGCGTCGGTACGCAGTCCCATGCACTTCGTCAGGGCGGCCATGATAGGGGCGGATGTATGCACGATACCCTTCAAGGTTATAAAGCAGCTTGCCGGGCACCCGCTTACGGATATAGGCATAAAGAATTTCCTTAAGGATTGGGAAAAGGTTCCGGAATCCAAATAAACGGCATTGCCTGTTTCACTTCGCTGCGTTCGTGCAAAGTTAGTGGTGCGGCACGTGAGTACCGCTATATTTTCCTTCCCCTTGAAAGGCTCCCCTTTTGTCGTGGTTCGACCGTTCGATAAACTCACGGATCACCATGACAAACTCTAGTAGAAAACCTGTTTCGGTAATGTATATTTAATCTGATGGAACCGAAAAACAACGTTTCCGCAGGCTACCGCGTCACGCTCATAGGGGCGTTTATCAACGTCGCGCTGGCGGTAATAAAATTCGTGGTCGGAACGGCCGGGAATTCCGCGGCTATGGTTGCGGATGCGATACATTCGCTTTCCGATCTTGCCACGGACGTGGTTGTTTACCTCTCCCTGAAAATTTCAAGCCGCGAGCCGGACGCGGATCATCCATACGGCCACGGCAGGGCGGAAACCATCGGCGCTTCCTTTGTAGGGATTGCGATACTTTTTGTGGGCATGGGAATATCGTGGGAAATAATGACGCGCGTACTGGGCGGCAGACTGATGACCCCGATGCCGATAGCGCTCAGCGGCGCGGCGCTTTCCATCGCCGTAAAGGAAACCATTTACCGGTACACCCTGCGCGTCGGCAAGGAGCTGAGGAGCGAATCGATCATAGCCAATGCGTGGCATCACCGAACCGACGCCGTTTCGTCGGTTGCGGTGCTGATAGGCATATCCGGCACATTGTTCGGCTACCCGCTGATGGACCCGCTTGCGGCGGTTGTGGTTGGATTCATGATAGCGCACGCAGGCGGGAAGATAGCGTGGGGGGCGGTACAGAACCTGATGGATACCGGCGTTTCACCCGAGGAGCTTAATGAAATAAGAGGTATAATAAAAAACACTCCCGGCGTCATCTATTTTCACGAACTTAAAACCCGCAGACTGGGCAAGGACGCGCTTGTTGATCTGCATATACAGGTGCCGCCGCGCATAAGCATATCGGAGGCGCACAATATCTCCGAAACAGTCCGTCATAACCTCATAAGCAGTATAGAGCAGGTATCCGACGCGCTGGTGCATATCGACGCGGAAGACGACCGCGTGGGGCGGCTTTACAAGGTGGACCGGCGGCAGGTGGAAGAAATTGTTAAAAAGGCGGTCGACGCGATACCCGGAATCGAGACCGAGGGAGAAATCATACTGCATTATTTTTGCCACGAGGTATGCGTGGACATTACAATAAAGATGGACGGTGGATTGACGGAGCCGAAAGCGAGTGAGACCGTAAGAGAATTGAAGAAAAAACTGCTTGATAACCACCTTGTAACGGAAGTTCGCATCAGGCAAAACCTGGGACGGTGGGTAAAACCCGAAGACGAATCCATGAAAGGAGATCAGCATGAAGTTCCGAATTGAACGCGACTCGATGGGAACCGTTAACGTCCCGGACGATGCCTACTACGGCGTCCATACCCGGCGGTCGGTACAAAACTTCAGGATAAGCGGACTTTTTATATTGCCGGAACAGATAACCGCGCTTGCATGTATAAAACTCGCGTGCGCCGAGGCCAACATGGAGTTGAAGCTGCTGCCGAGAAAAACAGGAAACGCCATAGTTAAGGCATGCCGCGAAATCATCCGGGGCGGGCTTGGCGATCAATTTCCGGTGGACATTTTTCAAGCCGGTTCCGGCACGTCGTCCAACATGAACATGAACGAGGTAATTGCCAACCGCGCAGCCGAGATTCTGGGCGGCAAGCGCGGCCAAAGGGAGCTGGTTCATCCAAACGATCATGTGAACATGGGGCAGTCAACGAACAACGTCTTCCCGTCGTCCATCCGCGTGGCGGCGCTGCCGATGGTTTTGAGCCTTGTTTCCGCGTCGAAGTTTTTGTACAAAACGCTTGAAAAAAAGGCGCGGCGGTTCGACAAAATCCTGAAGTCCGGCAGAACGCATTTACAAGACGCGGTACCGGTGCGGATGGGGCAGGTTTTCGGCGCGTTCGCTCGCTCCGTGGAAAAAGATATAAAAAGGCTTTCCGAAAAACTGCCGCATATCTCGGAACTGGGCGTGGGGGGCAACGCCGTCGGCACCGGCATCAACACGCATCCACGGTTCCGCGCGCTAATTATAAAGCATCTGAACAGAGAAACCGGGCAAAGGTTCAGAGTGGCCGAAAATGGGATAGAGGCGACTCACAGCACCAACGACCTCGCCGATCTATCAGGCGCAATCCAGACGCTTGCGGTAGACGTCGCACGCATCTGCAGCGATCTCAGGCTAATGAGTTCCGGGCCGAACACCGGACTTAACGAAATAAATCTGCCGCCGGTGGAGCCGGGTTCATCAATAATGCCGGGGAAAATAAACCCGACTATCTGCGAAGCGGTTAGTATGGTTTGTCTGAAAGTGTTCGGCAACCACCATACCGTTACAATGGCGGCGTTTTCCGCACAGCTGGAGCTTAACGTAACCATGCCGGTTTCCGGTTACGGATTGCTGGAGTCGCTTCGTATACTGGCGGCGGGCATAAGGACGCTGAGCGAAAAATGCGTCGCCGGCATAACGGTCAACAAAAAACGGTGCGAGTGGTACGCGATGCAGAGCCCAAGCCTTGCCACATTTCTTAATCCAGTGATCGGGTACGACCGCGCGTCGGAGGTTGTAAAAAAATCGCTTAAAGAAAACAAGACGATTCCGCAGGTGGTAAGGGAAGACGGGTTGCTTTCGGAAAAGGAAATGGCAAAAATATTCGACACGAAAAAGTTGACCTCACCCGGCCTGAAGTAATAAAAGTAACCCTATGAGGGTTGGTTTAAACGATAATCTGATCTCCTCCATGGTGGAGCACGCGCGCAAGGATTACCCGCGTGAATGCGTGGGCGCGATCATAGGTGACGGAAAGAGCGTGGAAAACAGCCGGCTCATTCGTTTTTCAAACATACAGGACCGCTTGCATAAAGACGACCCGAGTCATTTCGACCGCGACGCGAGGACGGGGTACTTTGTCGATCCCAGGGAAGTGTTCGAATTCAACCGGAACCTGGAAAAGGAAAAACTCAGGATTATAGGCTTTTACCACTCGCACCCGGATCACAAGGCATACTTTTCCCAGGAAGATTTCAACGGCGCCGTGATGTGGGGCGAACCTCTTTACCCGGGCGCCGTTTACATTGTCATTTCGGTTTTCGACCGCGCGGTGAGGGAGGCAAAAGTTTTTGCATGGAACGGATCTACGTATGCGGAATTTGAGGACATCAAACTTTTAGATTGAGACCTGCATAATCCGCAAGCGTTAAACGGAGCTTTTATATGGGAGACCTGCGGAAAAACTCATAAGATGTACATCGTATCTGCGGTAAAGCAATATGCTTCAGCATCCCCGAAAAACATGGGGCATGATGTAGAAAAGCTGACGGTATTGTTTTCTAGGCTCTGGTACTAAGAAGCCCGCCGATGAGGTTTTCCTGCTGTTTCAGACCACGTTTAAGAGTGCTGATTCCGACTTGCTGAAGTATCTGGTTGCGGCTCAGCGTGGATGATTCCTCCGCAAAATCGAGGTCTCTT
>BTTC01000081.1:0-7858 GCA_036244935.1 bacterium
ACGATGAGCTTAATACTGCAAGGATGCACCCGGCGGCTATCGCTACTGCGTGGTTTTTGATTTCAATGTCTTATTCCGATATTTGTCCAAAATTCTGCCGCGAAACGGCGGACTGGTATCATTTCAAGACGTTCGGCGCGCTTTTGATGTACTGCTGGGCGTGGACGCAGGTCGGTATAAGTTTCGTAAGGAGCAGGCGATCCGTTACCGCCGGTTAACATAACGTTATGTAATATTAACGGCAGGGTGACAAAACCTGTCATGGTTAAAGCATATTGCTTTACCATGAATACGATACACATACGTAATGTCTTGATATTCAGACCTGTTAGAGTATCTATCGTATCTGCTAAAACTTAAAGCGCTATAGCTTGTCGAACTATTGGGATCCATCCGGTATAAAGCCTCGGAAGGTATTGAAGGGGTGATACAAAAGTACGCGTCCCGGCGCCGGGATCGTTAAGAAATCAGTTACTGACTTGTTCTTCAGGAAACTTCCCAAGCCTTTTCAGTATGCCGCAGCCGTGCTCCTCGCAAAGGTAGAAGGAGTACATGAAATCTTCCTTTCCTACTACCTTTGCCTCAACTCCCGTTGGATTCCCCTTTGCGTTAAGGTACTCCAGCCGCACCTTGTCGCTTTCCGTTTCTTTGGCCCAGTAGCAGTTTTCGCCGCCGCCTATGACGTTAACCTTCTCGTGGTAGTGCCCGTCTATTTTGCCGTCTATCAACGTTGCGGTATGCTTATCGCCGCGCCGGACAACATTCTCTCCGCGACCGTAAAAGGAGGAACGTGAGGAACGTCCGGTAGATTCGGATACTTCCAGCAACGGTTTTACCTGTGGGGATTTTTTGACCTCTTTCTTGTCCGGTTCCGCGGATGCGGCGATTTGTACATTCGTTTTTTCCGGGTCTGTTCGGGGTTTTGGTTTGTCTTTGCCCGTGTCCAATGCAAACGGATTAACCCCGTACCCAGCCTTTTTCGATTTACCGGATGCGGCGGTCAGATTGAAACTCTTGACCACCATTTGCTCCTTGCCTAAAAGGATGTCTTCCACTTTTTCCCTGAAATCCGACTGGCTGAAAGGTTTTATTATCACCTCTGAAGCGCCGACTTTCAGCGCCTTACCGACTGCCGACGCGTGCTGCGATTCCGCCACGACGAGAAATCGGTATTTACCGGAATACTTTGATTTCAGATTTTTTATAAGGGCCAATATGGTATTGGGCGGGCTGTCCCAATCGACTATGAAAAGGTCGATGTCCAGTTTTGGCAGCGCGCCTTTACCCACCAGGCCGGAAAGTCCTGATGCCTTATCCACATGATCCACAAGCGCGGCGTTGAACGCCTTCATGGATTCCACATCAACAATACTTGAAAGGCCGATTTTGCGGCACATTATGTCAATAATACGCCGGGCTTTATCGTCCTTGTCGTAAATTACTATCTTTTTATTTTTTGCCATCATCACGTCTCGGATAAAAAATTTCCTTTTTTCGGCAAATCAAACCAATCACTTTTTTTTGGTCTTCCAATCTTTGATTCAAGGACAAAGTCATCCTCAGCCGAGAGTAACCTTCCGGCACGGTGGGAGGCCGTATGGCATGTATGTAAACTCCATTCTCCTGAAAATAGCAGGATGCCTCAAGCGCCCGATCGGCGCCATTCATAACTAACGGTATTATATAACTTTTCTGGGACATTCCAAAACCTGCACTTTTCAGCTTCGCGTGAAAATTTTTTACGGTATCCCAAAACAGCTGCCGCTGCCTATGAAAATCGTTTAATATTTCCACCGCTTTCAATGCGCCCAGTCCGTTCGCGGCAGGCATGGCGGTGGAATATACAAAACTCCTTGCCTTGTTCAGAAGGTAATCGATCATCGTTTTTGAGCCGCTTATAAACGCCCCAAAACCTCCCGCTGCCTTTCCGAGCGTGCCCATAGTGACATCCATTTTTTCTTCCACGCCGAAGTGTTCCGCAGTGCCGCGCCCGTTAGCGCCGTAAATTCCGAATGCGTGCGCGTCGTCCAGATATACGTATGCGGAATATTTTTTAGCAAGGCCGCATATTTCCCGAAGCGGCGCAAGGTCGCCGTCCATGCTGAAAAGACCGTCCGTCACGATCCATCTGCTCTTGGCGGCGCGGTAACGCACCAGAAATTTTTCCAGGGCGCGCATATCCAGATGCGGATAGCGTTTGAACTCGGCGCGCGAAAGGAGGCAGCCGTCCACCAGTGACGCATGATTCAACCTGTCGGCAAGGATAACGTCGCCCTTGCCCGCAAACGCCGGGATTGCTCCCACGTTGGCCGCATAGCCCGATCCGAATAAAAGCGCGGCCTCCTTTTCCATGAAGAGGCTGATCTTTTCTTCAAGCATTACGTGCGGCGTGGCCGTGCCCGATACAAGCCTCGATGCGCCGGAACCGAAACCGTATCGCAAAAGCCCTTCACGGACCGCTTCCACGATCCGCCCGTCCTGAGAAAGACCCAGATAGTCGTTTGAGCAAAAAAGCAGATATTTTTTTCCGTTTTGCGTAACTGTCCTGCCGTCAGACTGTTCGAAGGTAAGCGGCTCGCGCAGAAGGTTTTTGGATTTTAAGTGTTCGAGTTCTTCTTTAAAAACGTTTTCGTCCAACTGAAACGGTACTGGCATTAACAAATATCATACAAGCACATGCCGGATGATACCCCGCATTTTTTATCAATGTGATTTTTTCAGGGGTGCGTCGATTCAAACTGATGCGCTACCACATTTGACAATATATTCCACTTCAAAGCAGAATACAGGGACATGAGTTGGCTTCAAAAATTGCTGAAACGTTTGGAAGGAAGAACTTTGAAGTTTAAACAGTACATCTTTTGTAAGCTCCTGTAACTGATAATGTCAGAATTCATTGGAATAGCTGTTGGTATTGTCTTGCTAATCATCTTCCTAATAATTGTCCTAATTAAGAATTTAGAAACGGCTGTTGGTATTCTCATCCTGATCGTCCTCCTAACCGCCGTCCTATTTTCGAACTTTGGAATAGCTGTTGGTATTGTCGCCCTATATTTGGACCTAATATTGGGATTCAGCTTTGTAGGATTGCTACTCCGCCGGGCGGGACTCAAAAAAAAGAAAGAAAAGAAAGAAAAGACGAAAGAAGAGAGTCCGGAAAATATCCATGAGGCATGGGAAGAGATTCCGGAAAATATCCGGAAGGCTTTGGAACCTCCCGGTATTGGAGAGGCCGGAAAATGGCTTGGAATTTTGGAGCGTCTCGTTAGTTTCATGGCAGTCTGGACCGGAGGGTATACACTCATACCAGCATGGCTGGCTTTAAAAGTTGCCGCAAAATGGCAGGTTTTTAGTAATGTTATCAAAGTACCAGAACAGTTTCCCGGTGAATCCAAACTCGATTCCCTAAGGTACCGCAGGATTTGGGGCTCCAGGGCGCTTATGGGTTTTCTTATTGGTACGCTGGCCAACGTACTGCTGGGCGGGGTTGCTGCCTACATTGGGAAAAACGCCCCACACGCATGGGATGTTATCGAGGTCTTCTGTAGCAAGTTATTGCCGACAGGCGTCTAACCAGCCGGTCAGTCAACAACCTCCAGCTCCAGGTCGGCGATCATTTTAAGGTCGTCTTCGGCTTTCCTGCCTTTTGTGGTGAGGTAGTTGCCCAGCATTGTGGAATTCGCGCCGGCGAAAAATATGAATGACTGAAGATCGCGCAGGTTGACTTCCCTGCCGCCCGCAACCTTGATATCCCTGTCCGGGAAGAAAAGCCTGTAAACGGAGATTATCCTTAGTATCTCAAGCGGTCTTAGCGGCTTTACCCCTTCAAGTTTTGTCCCTTTCAGCGGATGCAGGAAGTTCAGCGGTATGGAATCAACGTCCAGCCGCCGCAGTTCTTCCGCCAGTTCAATTCTTTGTTCCGCTGTCTCGCCCATGCCGAAAATTCCGCCGCAGCACACGCGCAGCCCGGCATTTTTCGCCGCCATGACGGATTCCACATTCTCGTCGTATGATCGCGTAGTGCACACGTTGTGATAAAAACTGCGGGCCGTTTCCAGATTGTGATGGAACTCCTGCAGCCCGGCCTCCTTCAGCGCGGCGGCATGATCCGGCGTGATGACGCCGAGCGACGCGCAGCGGTAAATGCCGACTTCAGACCGTATATTTTTTATGGAGCCGCATATAGCGGCAAAATCACCTTTATCCGCCTCCGGCCCCTTGCCGCTTGTTACGATGCCGAACTTTTGCGCGCCGTCTTTCACCGCCTGCGAAGCCGCTTCCACTATACGCCCGTTTTCCATCAGCCGGTATTCGTCCGCTTCGGATTTTTGGTATACCGACTGCGGGCAAAATGCGCAGTCCTCCGTGCAGGCTCCGGAACGCGCATTCAAAATGGAGCAAAGAGATATTACGTTGCCTTTGTGGAACCTTCGCACGCGGTCCGCCGCCGCCATAAGCGGCATAATGCAGTCGGCGGGGAGGTTCAAAAGATCAAGCGCCTGGCCGGGTGTTACCGGATCCATGTGTAATGCTTTTTCAGCGCATATGTTTATCAGATCCGTGCCGGTATTCATGGAAGCGGTTTTATATTCGCCCCGCGCGAACTCAATGTTACCTATGTGGGTTATCCTCGTTTGATGGTTCATCCGAACTGCACGTCTACCGGCAGGTTCCGGACTTTGGCAGGGTTACTTTCAGCACGCCCATACTTAGCTCCACATTCATACCACCCGCCGTGACGGATGCAGGCAGCTTGAAAGTGCGGATGAAAGAACCGTAAGAGCGCTCCACACATATAAATCCCTTTTCCTCGCCGACCGACAGGCGGCGTTCCCCCCGGATAGTTATGACGTTGCCCTCTATCCCTATTTCGATGCCGCTTTCCTCAACACCGGCAAGCTCTGCGTTGATGCATATATATTCTTCCGTTTCAAAAAGATCCATGGGCGGGGTCCATACTCCGGCAACCGATGTTAAGCCCACAACCCCACCGCTAATGTTACGTTTCATCTATTATCCAAATATCCAAAACTCAAAAAACCAAACATGCATGTTTTTAATGCGCTGCGTTTTTAACCATCATCAACGTCCCTGCGATCGCCCATAAGTTTATCACAACTTTTAAACGGCGGCGCGGCCCTTGAGATGTCTCGCAACCTCTGATATATTTAGCCCCGCTTTATACATTATTAAAGAGTTTGTAGAGCTGTGACCACGCTCGTAAAGGAGGAAGATTTCATATGGCCGATGTAGATAGCGTAAAAGAATCGAAAAATTATCATCTGGACGTTCCGGCGACCAGCGAGCCGTTCATGATGAAGGGCTCGAACTCGCTTGACTGGGGGATGAAAAACAGGCTGTCCAATATTTTTAACCCGGATACCGGACGCACTGTGATGCTTGCCGTGGATCACGGGTATTTTATGGGTCCCACAACGGGTTTGGAGCGTATAGACGTTACCATCGTGCCGCTGCTTCCTTACGCCGATACGCTCATGTGTACGCGCGGCATACTGCGTACCGTAATACCTCCCACTTTCAACAAGGGAGTAGTCATAAGGGCCAGCGGCGGCCCCAGCATTTTAAAGGAACTCTCCGACGAGGAGATAGCCGTGGATATCGAAGACTCCATCCGTATGAACGTCGCGGCCATGGCTGTGCAGGTGTTCGTAGGCGGCGAGTACGAAACGAGATCCATCCACAATATGACGCGGCTGGTTGACATGGGAAACCGGTACGGCATACCCGTTCTCGGCGTGACGGCTGTGGGCAAGAACATGGCGCGCGACGCCAAGTATATGCGTCTTGCAGCGAGGATTTGCGCCGAACTGGGAGTGACCTACGTTAAAACCTATTTTGTTGATGACTTCGAAACGGTTACGGCATCCTGCCCCGTGCCCATCGTTATCGCGGGTGGAAAAAAGCTGCCGGAACTGGATGCCCTTACGATGGCCTATAACGCCATCCAGCAGGGCGCGGCGGGAGTCGACATGGGAAGGAACATCTTCCAGTCCGACGCGCCGGCGGCCATGATACAAGCCGTCGGGAAAGTCGTGCACGAAAATCTGAAACCGAAGCACGCGCTCGATATGTATAACACTCTCAAGCATGAAGGCAAGAAGTAACGCGCCGATGCCGACCGTCGGGTTTAAGATAATATACCGTGGTAAGCCGTGAGTTCGTCTAACGGTAGAACCATCTTTCGACAAGCTCGGGGTGACGCGACTCTGTCGCGGTGAGTTTATCGAACCATGACTATGGGAACGTCATTAAACATACTGCATGAATGCTCGCCTACGTTAAGCGTCGGAATCATATCCGCCGATCTGATGTCGCTGGGATCGGAACTGGCGCTGCTTGAACGCGCTGGTATAAAGGTTCTGCATTTCGACGTTATGGACGGATGCTTCACCCCCATGCTTACGGTCGGACTGCCGTTCATAAACGGTATTAAAACAACCATGCTTAAAGACGTTCATCTGATGATAAACGATCAGGACGAAAAGGCCGCGGATTACATCGCCGCGGGCGCGGATATGATTACCATACATGTGGAAGCCTGCAACGACGCGCTCCGCACGCTTTCCGGGCTCGGCAGGATGGAAAACGCCAACGATCCCGCAAGAGGACTTATACGCGGCGCGGCGATTAACCCCGGCACAGAGGTTAACGTCCTTGAACCGCTGCTGGATAATTTGGAAATGATCGTACTGCTGGCGGTCGACCCGATAGCGGGGGAAAATCCCACCATGGATGACACGCGGCAGCGATTTTCCAGAATCAAGGAGATGGTTTCCAGGGCTGAAAAAGATACCGTCATTTGTATCGATGGCGGCGTGAAGCGTAACAACATTGACGATTACGCTGCGATAGGCGCTGATCTGCTTGTGAGCGGCAGCGCGATATTCCGAGGCAGCCCGGAGGAAAACGTGCGGTTCATGTTCGACGCCATGAAACCGCGGTACCGTTAAAATGTTCAGCGAGTGAAAAACCGTATGAAATCGCAGTACTGCCAAAATGTTTAGCGAGTGAAAAACCGTTGGTCCGACGCCGGGGCATCCGAATTCATCACGGAATACGGCAGGAAGTTCGGCAGGGAGCGCGCTCTGCGTACCTGCACAAGCAGGCTTATAGGGGCTGAAGAAAGACTGGTGCTTCACGGCGGTGGAAACACATCGGTTAAAGGGTTTTTTACTAATATCTTGAGAAAGCGCGTTCCGGCTGTTTTTGTAAAGGCGTCGGGATGCAATCTGGCCGATATCGAACCCATGGGTTTTTGCGGGCTTGATCTCGACTATCTAAAGCGGCTGCGGGAGTTGAAGAAACTTTCCGACGACGCAATGGTAAATGAACTTCGCACGCACCTGTTCAACGCAAACGACGCCGCGCCGTCCATCGAGGCTCTTATGCACGCCTTCCTGCCGCCCAGGTATATAGATCACACTCATGCCGATGCCATACTTGCTCTTACCAACCGTACCGGCGGTAAAGAGATAGCCGGGGAAGTTCTTGGGGATAAAGTTATCATTCTGGATTACGTCAAGCCCGGATTCGAGCTGGCCAAAGCGGTTGCGGATGCGTTTGACGCTTCGCCGGAAAGCATCGGCATGGTTTTGATGAAACACGGACTGGTAACGTGGGGCGATACGGCGCGCCAGTCTTACGAGTCGACGGTCAGGCTGGTAACGAAAGCGGAGAATTATCTGAAGAGAAAAAAATCTGCCGGCGTAAATTGTATAAAAACTCCAACGTCGGTAAATGTTGCGGCGCGGCGCTATCTTATGGTAGCTCCGATTCTCAGAGGGTTGCTGGCCGTGCCGGCGCAGGATGCCGACCGACCCTTTAACCGTTTTATATT
>BTTC01000082.1:0-7690 GCA_036244935.1 bacterium
GTGAAAAGAAGAACGTTGAGATGGAAGATTTCAACGACGCCAAGGATAAGGTGATGATGGGCGCAGAGCGCAGAAGCGCGGTAATCAGCGACAAGGAAAAGAAAAACACCGCGTATCACGAGGCGGGGCACGCGCTTGTGGCCATCATGCTGCCGGATACCGACCCGATCCACAAGGTAACTATTATCCCGCGCGGCAGGGCTTTGGGACTTACGCAGCAGCTTCCGGAAGAAGATAAGCACACTTACCAGCGAGGTTACCTGCTTAATTCCATAACCATATTGATGGGTGGCAGGGTTGCTGAAGAGACCGCGTTTGGAGAGATAACCACGGGCGCCGGCAACGACATAGAACGCGCTACGGAACTGGCAAGGAAAATGGTTTGCAATTGGGGCATGAGCGATAAAATAGGGCCCCTGGCCTTCGGCAGAAAAGAGGAGCATGTCTTCCTGGGGCGCGAGATAGCGCAGCATCAGGACTACAGCGAAAAGACCGCGCAGGTCATCGACGATGAAGTGGAACGCATCGTAAAGGAATCCAGAGACAAGGCCGCGAATATCATTACGGAAAACAAGGACAAACTTGAGCTGATAGCGGAAGCCTTGCTGGACAGGGAAACTCTCGACAGGAAAGAACTGCTTGAACTTCTACACGGCAAGGATGCCGCCGAAGCGGACGAAATTGCCAAAAAGAAGGAAAGCGCAGCTTCGGAAACGGCACCGAAGTTGAAAAAAGATAAAACCAACCCCAAGAAGGATGAAGGTGAACTGCCGAAAGGAACGCTGCCCGGAAATATTTCACCAAAACCCGCCTCCTCCTGACTATTTTATACATACCTACCCAAACGGCTTTCAGATCCGCACGCCGTTAATCCATATCACGTAAAAGAAAGTCTTTCCGATTTACGCTATAGCGTTTTAAGTTTTAGCAGATACGATAGATATTCCAAGGTCTGAATATCAAGACATTACGTATGTGCATCGTATTCATGGTAAAGCAATATGCTTTAGTGGGTCAGTTTGAATCGACACGCACATGAAGAAAACGGTTTTTGCAATAATCCTTCCCTTGCCGTAAGGCATGTAAGGGGAGGCGCAGGAGGGGTTTTACTGCTAATGCTTGTCATGGTGAGCTGTCATCCTGAGCTGTTTGTCGTGAGCTTGCCGAACGGTCGAAGGACGAACCACGACAAGCTGAGTTATCAAAGCGCCCTTCGACAAGCTCAGGATGACAATCAGGTGTCATGGTGAGTTTATCGAACCACGACAATAAACGCCCATGGACGTGAGCCGTTGCAAACGGCCCCCTCCTCGTGAGCCGAGGAGGGGAGATTGGCCGTGAATCAGATTTGGCTGGTGTTGGCAAACTTGAATTTTCAAACTGACCCACTACCTGATTTACGCTAGAATACCCGCTCCATGAGATTTACGGAAAGAATCCTCAAAGAGGTAATGATAATAGATGGCTCGATGGGTGTCTTTTTGCAATCCGAAGGACTGCCGAGCGGTTACGCGCCCGACTTGTGGAACCTTGAAAGGCCCGACCTCATAGCATCCATACATAAAAAATACGTCGAAGCGGGATCGCAGATAGTAATTACCAACAGCTTCGGCGCAACCCGTCCGCGCCTTGCGGATTACAACCGGCAGTCGGACGTTAAGGCCGTAAACAGGGCCGCAGTGGAAAACGGGCGCAAAGGCGCCGGCGGATCTGCCCTTGTAGCTGGCGGCATGGGGCCGTGCGGAAAGATGGTGGCGCCGTTGGGAGAGCTGTCATTTACGGAAGCTGTAGAAATTTTCAAGGAACAGGTTTCGGCCTTGCTGGAGGCGGGCGTCGATCTTTTGATAATAGAAACGATGTTCGATCTCATGGAGCTTAAAGCCGCGGTGATCGCCTCCAACGATCTCAGGAGAGACGTTCCGTTGATAGCGTGCATGACTTACGCATCAAACGCCGTAACGGATACCGGAACCACGCCCGAAGCCTGCGCCGCCGTAATGGAGGGGCTGGGAGTGGACGTAATCGGCGTAAACTGCTCAACCGGCCCGGATGAGATGCTTGACGTCATTCGACGACTGGGGCGGGCAACCGCTCTGCCCATCTGCGTGGAGCCGAACGCCGGTATGCCGGTAATGGAGAAGCATCTTACGGTTTACAGGGAATCGTCCGGCAAACTGGCGGAATACGCCCAAAAGTTCGTAGAGCTTGGGGCCAATATCCTGGGCGGATGCTGCGGCACAAAACCGGACTACATAGAAAAGATAAGCCGCATGGTAAAAGGAAAGCCGCCGCCGCCGCGTTCCGGCGTGCCGGGAGTTGCCATAGCATCCCGTTCGGACGCGTTTCATATCGGGGACGGACATCCATTCGTAACGATCGGCGAAAAGATAAACCCCACCGGCAAGAAGAAGTTCAGCGCCGCCGTCAAAGAGGGAAAAACGGAGCTGATAATCAAGACGGCGCGGAAACAGGCCGAAGCGGGCGCAACCGCGCTTGATGTCAACGTGGGCGTACCGATGATAGACGAAGCGGCAATGATGAAAAAAGCGGTAACCGCGCTGCAAAACGTAACGAACCTGCCGCTGGTAATAGACTCTTCGGGCGGCGAAGCGATATTCGCCGGACTCTCCGTTTACGCCGGCAGGCCGCTTGTGAACTCCGTCAACGCCGAGGCGGAAAAAATGGAAAGCATTCTGCCCATGGCCAAAAGAGCGGGGGCGGCTGTAATCGCACTCTGCGCGGGTGAGGACATTCCTGAATCCGCGCAAAAGCGTTTCGAGTACGCTAAAAAAATTCACGACCGTGCGATGGAGCTTGGCTTCAGGAAGGAAGACCTCGTGTTCGACTGCCTGGCGGTGGTTGTATCCGCGATGCAGGAGGGGGCAAGGCAGACTCTTTTGACCATACGGATGATAAAAGAGGAGCTGGGCTGCGCCACTGTAATCGGTCTTTCGAACAGTTCCTTCGGCCTGCCGGACAGACCGGCGATAAACAACGCATTCCTTGCCATGGCAATGGCGGAAGGGCTCGACGCCGCCATCGTCAATCCGTATGACGAGGCAATGTATAAAACCGTTGCCGCCGCGTCGCTTTTCATACGCAGGGACGAGGGGTGCAAAACGTACATCGACGCAGCCGCAAAGCCGCAAAACTCCGAACCCGTGCGAAAAGAACAAAAAAGCATTGCGGCATCGCTGCCGATAACCGAAAGGATTTTCAACGCGGTGCTGGAAGGTGAAAAAGATTCCATAAAAGAACTCGTTCAAAAGGGTCTTGATGAAAACGTTAAACCTATGGATATCTTTACCGGATGCCTGACGCCGGGAATCCGTAAACTGGGCGAACTTTTCGCCGAAAGAAAAAAATTCATCCCCCACCTTGTGGCGTCCGCCGATACCATGAAAAGGGGCGTGGAACTGCTCAACCCCCTGCTGCGCGCATCCATGAGGATGGAAAGCAAGGGGACCGTCCTGTTCGCTGCGGTCAAGGGGGACGTTCACGATATAGGAAAGAACATATGCTGCATCATGCTGGAAAATTTCGGTTTCAACGTTATCGATCTCGGTAAAAACATATCGCTTGATGAAATACTGAACGCTGGTGAAAAACACGGAGCGGACGTCATAGCTCTTTCCGCGCTCATGACAACCACCATGACGCAGATGCCTGTAATCGTAAGCGAGATTAAAAAAAGAAAACTCCCGTATAAGGTTATGGTTGGCGGCGCAGCCGTTACGCAAGGTTTCGCGTCCGAGATCGGGGCGGACGGCTACTGCAAGGACGTAAGCGGCGTGGCTGGAATCGCGGAAGACCTGATGGTGAAAACTAAAAAATGAAACCTCTGAAAAACCATGTTCACGACGTTGTTTGTAACGATTACCGTTCACAAATCCCCTCCTTCTTTTCACAAGGAGGGGACGAAGGGGTAGTTTACACTAATGTCACCCTGAGCCTAAATTGTCACCCTGAGCTTGTCGAAGGGCGCTTCAATAACTCAGCTTGTCGTGGTTCGTCCTTCGACCGTTCGGCAAGCTCACGGCAAACAGCTCAGGATGACAGCTCACCATGACAAGCATTAACAGTGATTCCATGATTTTCCCAGAGATATAAAAGTGAAATTTAATAAAATGCTTCTGTTTGTTGTCGTCCTTGCGCCGCTTGCCTTGTCATGCGCGGATTTGTCTGCTTACCGGTACCGGCAGATGTACGCGATGGTAAACCCGCATGAAAATCACGACAGAACGTTTCAAGACGAAAACCTCGCCTTCCGCTTCGAGATCAGGGAAAAGAAGATAGAGGTTTTTATAACCAACAAAAGCGGCAGTGAAATAAAATTAGACTGGCCGGACGTAAAATACATTGATGCGTCCGGCAGCAAACATGGCGTGGCCAATTCCCAGACTCTTTTTACAAAAAACGTCGACAGGACCAGACCTACGATATTAAAGCCCGGCAGGACGGAGGAAAACGTAATCGTTCCCCTGAAAAATATCGAAAAACTCGAACAGTGGACGTGGTCCATAAAACCGTTTTTCAACCAGGAAGACGAAGAGGCGCTTTCGAACAAAGGCTCTCTTTTTTCGGTAATCATTCCCGTTGAACTGGCGGGTGATGAAGCTGAAGGAAAGATATCCAAGCTCTACAGCTTCCGTTTCAAGGTTACAAACGTTATTCCATACCGCAACCACACCCCGCGATAAAATACATTCTTACGCAAATCCGCCACGCCGCCGTGGGGTTTATCGCCGTACTATAGCGTTTCAAGCTCTGGCAGATACGATAGATACTCTAACAGGTCTGCATATCAAGACATTACGTATGTGTATCGTATTCATGGTAAAGCAATATGCTTTAATTTTTGATGCTCGATCTTCATGCAGACGTTTTGAACAAGATCAATACCGGCATCCGTTATCTTTTTTGCCGCCTCGTTATTAACAACGCCAATCTGGAACCATACGGCCCTGGGACGTGCGGCTATGATTTCATCCGCCAGTTCGGGCAGCGCGGAAGGTTTTCTGAAAACATTCACAACGTCAACCCGCAGGGGGACGTCTCCAAGCGATTTGCGGCATTTTTCGCCCAGAAGAACATCAAGCCGCGGATTTACGGGAATTATTCTGTAGCCTTGATCCTTCAGGTAAGCGGCCACCCTGTAGCTGTCGCGGTCTGGCTTACCGGAAAGGCCGACTACGGCAATGCTGCTGTATTCCCCGAAAATTTTCCTTATCAGTTCCGGGTCGTTGGGGTGATCGGGGAGACTGCATTCTTCGGCGCCATGCGGTTCTTTGTTCATCTGTAACCTCTTGTAATGTCACGCGATATCCCTCGCGTTTTTATCACTCCACGTTAAGGTTCATCATGGATTCCAGCTTGTCTTTTATCTCCAGTTTGCGTTTTTTTATCTCGTGCATTTTCGCCATCTGCTCCGGGTTTAAATATTTCGCCTTGTTAAATTCGGAGGACTCGCGTTTTAGCTGTATATGTTCATCACTGAGTTTTCTGAAATCGTCGTTTGTTTCAAAAAGTCTGGTGTAACGCGGGTCGTTTCGAAGTGAACTGTTCATAGTTTCAGCCTCCGTATTGATTTTTAATTTTCCGCCGGACTCCGGCGTATGTAGTTTGGTTTAAGACATTCAGCGCCCACTTTTTTACGAGGATCATTTTTTTCCTGCGCTGAAATCGCCGCGCCCGCGGCAATCGAATAATCATAAGCATCGCGCACGAAAACGCCGCCGACCGCAAGGATTGCCTCCTCGTGCAGTTCAGCGCCGTCTCCAAAAAAAACCGTGTTTTCCGGTTCGCGTTCAAGCGCTTCATTTATCGGAGCGACGGAGTCTTCCGTTCGCCTTTTGAGGGTACCGTTCGCATAGTCGAATCCGGCGAAATATACGCAGTCTTTTCGAGCGTCCAGCATCGGCTGCAGAAGTTTATCTTTATGTTTTGCGCAGCGGGACATGGCCTCCAGACTGCTGACGCCGAATATCGGTATTTTTTTCGATATGGCGATACCTTGAATTGTAGCCAAACCTACCCGTATACCGGTAAAAGAGCCGGGGCCCAGCGTGATGGACAATCCGGAGAGTTCTTCAAGTTCAAGACCGTTTCTTGAAAGGAGTTTGTCAATCATTTCCAGGAGAGAACGGGAAAAAAATTTACTTCCATTTGATTTAAACTCACCCATTATGCGCTTATCATCTACTAAAGCTACGCTACCGCATTTAGTAGAGGTATCTACCCCCAGATACATCATTCAACTTAATATTAACAGGGCGCGCGTAACTTTGCAACGCGCCGTTTGCCGCCTTTATTGCGCGTAGTAAACCTGTCTTTTAAATGTGCTCTACAGTGAACGCGCCGGGATGATCCCCAAGAAGTATTTTTCGGTTCTTGCCCTGCCAGAAAAGATAAAATTTTTCCTTTTCGTCAGTTGCGGCGGCGCCTTGTATGACTTTTGGCATGTAACTGGAGTAGCTTTGCTCGTCTTCAGTCATTGGGATCATTGAAGGATCCGCATGTACCGCAACTTTTTTGCCGGTATCGATACGTTTGAACTCCACTGTAAGTCCCGGCCCGCCATCAAAATTTTCGTCATATGTAAACAGATTGGCGCGTGAATATTCGCCTCCAAGACCATGAAAACCGGTCTCTATCGCCGCTCCCGTAAGGTACTGGATAACCTGCCCGATAGGTCCGTTAGCCCCTGTTTCGCGGTTCCCCGCAAATCTTACTTCCACGTTTCCCCTTACCGGTAGTTCGCTGCCATACAGCTCCTTGAGGGCGAGTTTTGTCAGCTTGAATGCGGAAGATACCGAAGGGCACGCATGACCGGCCAGCTTTATGCAATCCTGATAGGTGTAGTGCATCGGTTCGTCATCATCCACCGCGCCAAGTATCGAAGCCAGCGGGTCGCGCAGAGATATCGGTTCAACGTCCGCAAAAAAATCCTGTTTCCAATTCGTATGCGGCATATCAGGATTCTTTGTCAATTTTGTCAATTTGACCAATGGCCTGGTTGAGCGCTTCCATAAGCTCCGGGATGGCCGTACCGTTTACGGCGGCCGTGGTTGCGATACTCTGGCCGCCCCCGCAGCAGGAATCGACTTTGAACTGGTTAAAAACCTTCATCGTCTCTGGATACCTGCTAACGACATCATTTATAATCATCTCTTCCGTTATGGCCGCCATATTCTTTACCTCCATGTTTTATCCGTTAAATCATATTTGAAATGCGATACCCCAGCTATGACTTTTGTCAATCCCGAGGGGGTGGACTTTTACCGGCAGGCGGCTTTTTGACCGTTCACTCGGAAACGCGCATTCTGTCAAGCGCGTATGCCACGTATTCAAGCAGGCCGTATACGTACGCATAATCCATCCTGCGGGGACCGATGACGCCTATCGCTCCGGGCCGGTTGATTTCACGACCGTAAGATATGGTAACAAGCGAGCAATTTTCAAAGCCGACGGGTTCCAGCTCCGAGCCTATGTTTGCGTTTATTTTCGTTTCGTCCAGACACTTGTCCAGTATTTTTAAAAGCCTTTTTTTGTCCGCCATTATCCTGAAAATCGTTTTCAGCTTTTCAGCGTCCTTCCCGAACTCCGGCGCATCCAGAAACATGGACGTTCCCTCTACGATGAGATTCGCAATATCCTGCTTGGACATGATTTTGTCTTTTATCTTAAGCGC
>BTTC01000083.1:0-7486 GCA_036244935.1 bacterium
ACTTTCTGGTATATTGAAGAATCTTCGGAATACGGTCTTGGACAGACGGATACCAGTTTGCCGGACGTGCGGGAATCGGCTGTCGCGAACAGGGTCACGTCCACGCCCTTTTTTACCAGCTGTTCCGTGAGCAGGCTCACAAAATTTTCCCACGGGCCGTAGTGCTTCGGCGGCGTACTCCACGATATGGGACCCAGCATCGCAACGCGCATTATTTAACTCAATAAAAAATTTTTCGGTTTCGGCTCACGGTCTGCAAATATCCATGCCTGTTACGGCGCCGCGTAAAGTAAAATTTGTAAAATCATTCCAACAAAACGGCCGTCGCAAAAAAATGCCGACGGGCGAGGGCTTGGCTTTTATTATAGCCGGTTTTTATCTTGAATACTGTTACCGCTGCGTCAACCATTCCATGAAATGATGTATCCATGTTTCACCACCTGTGTTACAATTCCGCCAGATTATGGACAGCTTAAAATATCAGTTTCTGGAAAAGGGTATTTCATTTGTCAAGGGATGACCTTATCAAGATGGAAGGCAAGGTTTGCGATGCCACGGGCGGCGGAAACTACAAAATCCTTCTGGATAACGGAAAAACCGTCTTCGCGCGCCTAAGCGGCAGAATGAAGCGGTATAAGATCAGGATCATTCTGGGGGATACGGTCACCGTGGGCTTGTCTCCGTACGACCTCGAACACGGTCTTATTACTTACCGCAAAAGAACATAGCGCGCGCGCCGCCACTTGCCCCCCTTTGCTCTAACGCTGAAGAAGTATGAAGCTCAAGAGGCGCGATTATGCGTCACGCGGGTTTTTGATACCATAAACGCGTTTGCCGATTTCAAACGTAACGACTGAAGCCGACGCGCCGATAACGGAACCCGCCATAATGTCAATAGGGAAGTGCAGCCCGAGGTACACCCTGGACAGCGCAACCATCGATGCCCACAAGAACCACAGCATGACGTGACGCCTGAACAGAAGCGCCATCAAAACCGCAACGCCGAACGAGGTTTGCGAATGGCCGGAAGGGAAAGTCCGGTTCCGCAACTGCGTAAACGGAGCGCGCACCTTTTTACCGGCGGGCGGCGGATGCTCGGCGTAGTAGCCCAGCGGCCTGTCTTGCGGGACGGCCTGTTTTATCCCATGCACAACCGCACCGCCAACCACGATTGCGGCGGCCAGAAGTATCGCGTTTGCCCCGTTGAGATTTTTGTAAAACCGCATGGCCGCAATGCCTATCAAAAAGGTCGTTATGGCGTAGCCGGAAACGGTGAACCCGATCATCACGACGTCCAGCGCCATACCGGCCGGAGCGTTTATAAACCAGAAGAGTTTTTCGTTTAGTTCGGCAATCACGCCTGCCGCCTTCCGGTAAACCGGCTTTTAAGCTGAATCCATCTGGATTGCAGCCGCTGGGTGGTTTTAAACGGCATCGTTTCGCGGGAGGTAACGTAAATAAGGGATAAGGCGATGGAGCCCATCAATACGTCGGGAGCCCACATGGCCGCAGCCGGGTGTATCCTGCCTTCGCGTCCAACGCCTTCGCCCAGCATTAAAAGTATATAGTTAATTATCATCATTACGACCCCAAGCCCCAGCCCGCCCCATCTTCCGCTGCGATGCGCGCGTATCCCCAGCGGCGCTCCGAGCAGACCGAATACGACGCAGGCAAAAGGCAATGAATACCTTTTATATATCTCGACCTGTTCCGCAAAGACCGGTTTGTTATCCAGAATTTTCTGGGCTATCAGCTTTTTGATATCCTCGTTCGACATTTCACGAGGTTGAAATCCGTATGTCGCCTTTCTTAAGCCGGAATCCAGATTGAGGTCGTATTCCTTGAAATATATCATTCGAAAAGAACCGCCGTCCGCTGAATAGATGTTTCCGTTTTGCAGCTTCACAATTATTTTATCGCCCACCACGCCGAGCCTGCCGCTTTTGGCCGTTATGAAGCGCGGTTTTGAGGGGTCCTGCTGGTCGACGATAAAAACTCCTTTTAAAACATCGGAAGAAACGGGTTTTTCGTTTACGTATATGATGGCGTTTGGGAAACGGTCGAAGAATACCCGCTCGCTCAGCGTCACGCCGACATTTCTGCCTATGGCGTCCATCAGCAGATTGACGAACTTGTAGTTGGTGACATGCTGTACGTTCAGCGCAAGGTAGGAAGATGCGCCGTAGGTAAAACAGGAAAAAACCACCACCGGTAAAAGGATGCGGTAAAAGCTGATGCCGCACGCGCGCATGGCTATTATCTCGCCGTCCGCCGAAAGGCGCGAAAAGGTGATAAGGGACGAAAGCATTATGGCAAGAGGAATCGATACCACAAGAAAAGCCGGGGAGATATACATGAAAAGCTTCATGAATTCCAATGTCGTTATGCCTTCGTTCAGCAGCATATCGGAAAGGAAATTGACCTTTTCCAGAATCAATATGGACATCAGGGAAAGGAGCCCCACTGTAAAGATTTTCAGCAGTTCCTTGAAGATATACTTGTCCAGAAGTTTCATAATCGGCTCGGAGTGGAATGGTATCACAGTCAGGCGTACAAAGGCATCCGGCGGATACGATAATAATCCGCGCCGGTTTACGCGCAGTTGTTAAGGCCGGAGTCCGCTTTTATTGCCCCAGCAGCCGATTCATGCTTTTTTTGAAATCTTCGTTGTCAGGGTCAAGCTCGATTGCCTTGTCGAACTCCGCGATAGCCTCTTTGTAGTTGCCCTGTTTTTCGTATGCGGTCCCCAGATTGTTGTGCGCGTAAGTGTAATCGGGTTCGAGGTCGACGGCTTTCATGAAAGCTTCCACGGCATCGTCATACATGCCCTGTCTGTAGTAAGAGTTTCCCAGGTCGTTATAATAAAATCCATTATCCGGTTCAAGGGCGACGGTTTTTTTACGTTCGTCAATCGCCTCCTCATACCGGCCCTGATCGTAATAAATGTCCCCCAGGTGTTTGTGCGGTTCCGGCAGGGTGGGGTCTAACCCTATCGATTTTTCAAATGCGGCGATTGCTTCGTCAAACCGCTCCTGTTTTTTATAAATGAGCCCCAGACTGCTATGGGTCGGCGCAAACTCCGGCTTGAACGCCATCGCCAGTTTGAACATCGCGGTTGCTTCGTAGTTCCGGTCGAGCTTGTCGTAAACCAGCCCCAGATTAAAATGGAGGGACGCGCTCCTTGAATGCCGCTTTATCGTCCTTTTCAGAAGCGACGCCGCCTTGTCGTAACGACCCTGCCCGGCGTAGAGTTGTCCCAGGTTTATAACGGCCTCTATGTAATCACGGTTCAGGCTGACCGCTTTTTCCATTTCGACTATGGCTTCGTCGCGTTCCCCCTGCTTTGCGTAAACGAGTCCAACATTATAATGGGCCTCGGCGTAATCCGGGTCCAGACTCATGGACATTTTGTATTCATCTATCGCCTTGATATGCATACCCTGGCTAAAATAGGCCAGTCCCTGAAAGTTGTGCCTGACCGCATCTTTTCTTGCGCTTGCGCAACCCGCGGCCATAATCACCACGATGATGGAAATAACGGTTCGTATGAATACGGCGCGAGTTTTTTGTATTTTTTTCATATTACATCTATCCGGCATGGTCTAACAATCTACCATCTACGGCATCTTCCGCCAATAGCGCTCTTCGGGCCGCAAGGCGGTATTGACTATAAATCAAGCACCTTGCCAATAACGAAAGGCAAAACCGTAAGGATTGCGCCTACAGAAAGCATCACGGCCACGCTGGACACAAGATAGGGGTAAAACATCAGCGCTATGCCGGTCAGCAGGATTATGACGTTGCTTTGCTTTTTCCCGTACATGAAATACCCCATTCCAACGAGGCTGAAAAAAAATGAAATATAAAGATTGGTTCCCATTTCACCTTTCATGCTAACCGTTTTATTCGTGATTTTATCATGAATAAAACAAAAAACCTTGTTTTGCGAAAGTACAAAACAGGGGGCATGTCAAATACGCCACCGGCGGATTAAAAAAGGATATAATCGTTTCCATTTGAAGGATCAACCTGATTATGAATAATATTGAAAAGAAACTTATCGCAGAATTCATAGGTACCTTTTGTCTGGTATTCGCGGGAACCGGAGCCATCATAATTAATGATGTCGCAAATGGTTCCATTTCACACGTCGGCATTGCGTTAACCTTCGGCCTTATCGTCATGGTAATGATTTACGTCATTGGCGATATATCCGGCGCGCATATCAACCCAGCCGTTACGCTCGGCTTTTATCTATCCCGGCAATTTCCCGGAAGGATGTTTTTGCCGTATATACTCAGCCAGTGCGGCGGCGCTCTTTCAGCAAGTTTTGTACTCTGGCTGATGTTTCCCCTGCATCCCACTCTTGGAGCGACCTTGCCTTCAGGAGGAGCTTTTCAGTCGTTTGTCATGGAGTTCATACTCACATGGCTGCTCATGTTCACCATTTTAAACGTTTCCACTGGTTCCAAAGAAAAAGGCCTTTTCGCGGGGGTTGTTATTGGCGCGGTTATTATGCTCGCGGCTTTGTTCGCGGGGCCTGTTTCCGGCGCTTCCATGAATCCGGCCCGATCCTTTGCGCCCGCGATGGCGGCTGTTCATTTCGACAGTTTGTGGATTTATTTAACCGCTCCGTTTCTGGGAGCTTATGCGGCGGTCCTTACATGCCGTTGCGTGAGGGAAAAGGGCTGTTGCATTATAACCCGGCAGGAATCGCGTATCTGAAAATCTGGAATTCGCGTGTGATGATGCGCGTCTTTTACCGGATGCGGATGCCCCTCATAAGCAGCCGTTCGAGGTTTTGTTTGAAATTCGCGTTTTGGGGATCCAGTTCAATCGCTTTTCTGAATTCCGCCGCCGCCTCCCCGTTGCGGCCCAGCTTGTTATGCACAAGCCCTGAAACGTTGCGGCTGTTTGCATCTTCAGGGTCAAGGGCGATGGCCGTTTTTATTTCGGCGGCCGCTTCTTTGTACAGCCCATATTTATAGTACGCGGTCCCAAGACCGCTGTACGCTTTAGCGTATTTGCGGTCAAGCGCTATAGCTCTCTTGAATTGTATGATCGCCTCTTCGTACCAGCCCAGCCTTGTGTATGCCAGTCCCAGGTTTTTGCGGGCGGCGGCATCGTCAGGCTGCAGAGCCACCGACTTGTTAAATTCGGCAATCGACGTTTTTAACAGTCCCTGCTTGTAATAAACAGATCCCAGGTTGTTGCGGGCCGTGGCGTTATCGGGATCAAGCGCAAGAGATATTTTATATTCGTCCGCCGCCTCGTTTAATACGCCCTGTTTTACGTAAACGTTTCCCAGATTGTTGTGTGCGGAACTATCGGCGCGGTCGAGCTTGATGGACTTCTGGAATTCCGCAATTGCTTTTTCGTAAAATCCCTGGTCGTAATAATCCAACCCCTTGTTGTTATGTCTTACGGCGCGTTCCTTCAAAGATACGCAGCCGCCAGCCGTTACCGAAAAAATCAGAAGTATTGCGGCAGCATATGGTTTCATATCATTTTATGACGAACACCACTTTTACCTGTGAATTGACCTTGCTCTTCGATACGTAGCCGATTGCTCCGGCATCGGTGGCGACTTTCGTCAGCATCAGGGTTTCAGACTTCAAACTGGTCGGAGGATTTTTCGCAGTATTCGTAATCTTTTTATTTGCCCAATACGTGGCGACCTCCATGGCGGATTTCCCCAGCAGTTTTTCGCTGAAATCCCTTCTTGCGTCGTTTGTCAATGGAAGATCAAACAGATTGACGGTGGCGCCCCACTCCCATGAGACGTCGATGTTTTTGTAAAACCTTTTGATGTCATCCGCCGTCAGGGAGTTCACGGGGTTGACCTTGTTTACTATTACAAGAATATCTTCAGCCGAGGCTGGCCGGGATACGCCAATACAAAATAAAGCGATCATCGCCCAAATGGAAAAAATTTTGTTCGTCATTCTCATCAGAAGAACATAGCCGTGCTGAATATCATTTCGTTATAGTCCTCGTCCGGGGTTTCCACGTCGTTCATATGGTATTCGATTTTTGAAACGATCACGGGGCTCCAGTGGTAATTGACCGCGAAACTGTTTGCCAGCAGCTTGTCGCCGACGACCGTATCACTGGGTTCGTAATAATCGTAACGGTACATGAACGACCACTTTACCAGGCGATATATAAGCTGCCCGTAATAACCGGAACTCGCGTAGGACGGACGGCTCACCGTATCGTATGCCGCCGATGCGTATTCGCCCTGGAACCGGAAACGGTTAAAATGGAACTGCATGTCAAAGCCGGAAGCCTGTTTTTTCTTGCCGCCTTTAAACTCGTCGTTATATACGCTGACGCCTATTTCAAAATCGTGGTTTCCCGGCACGGCAAGCAGCAGTCTGCCGCCGATACTTTTGGCGTTGTTTTTGTCCCCATTGCCGGAGTTGCCCTCGCCGTTGCCGGTGTAGATGTTGTAGCTCAAAACGTTGCCGCCCATGTCAAGATCGCCGTACAGCGACATTCCATCGGTAACCTGCGGAAATATTTTTCGTATATGCGCGGGAATGATTTGCGTTGGGACGAACGGCGAATAATGATAAACGTTCCAGATTCCTGCGGGAGTATAGAACCTGCCCGCCCGTACGCTGATTTTATGAGAAGGTCTGTAATCCATGTAAACCGCCTCAACGAATATCCTGCCCTGAGCTTTTTTCAATTCGCCGCCGGTGTTTTCCGGCCCCTCGAAAAAGGGGGCGTCCTCGTATTCGATCTCTGAGAAAAACGACCACTGCTCGTTCAAGCGCCTTTCCATGAACATTGACATGTGATGCAAACGGAAGTGGTCGATCGATCCCGGTTTGTCGGATGTACGGTACTCGGCATCCAAATAGCCGGATATGTTTATCAAATCGGCAAGTTTGAATTCAATATCTTCCGCCGCAGCTACATTGTTTTTCAGTTTCATTTCAAGAGTTTTTACGCGTTTTTCCAGTTCGTCAAGCTCGTCGGCATGAACCGTAAGCGGGAACAAAAGCGCGATTAGAAACAAAACCGTAAAGGAACCTCTACACACTAACTCTTACCTCCTCAGTAAACCGCCTTGTAAATCAGCCGTCGATTCTATCCAGAGTGAAGTGAAAAGCCTAACAATTTGTTGTTACATTTGATAGGTAGAAAATTTCTACCGCCCGGATTCAAAGAGTCCTTCGTAAAACCGTTCGAACTCCTGTTCGTATTCCGGCAAAACGGCTTCGGCTGAAAAGCTGAAGTGGTCGTGCGGCGCGATGATGAGATGTTCGCGCAGTCTAAGACCCAGCATCCCGCATATGAACACCACCTCGCGCGTCATATCCCTGTCTTCATCCGAAGGCTCCGCGATGCCGCCGGGGTGGTTGTGGGCCAGCACTATGCTTGCCGCCCCGTTTTTTACGGCGCGTTCCGTTATCTGGCGGGGAGTCACCGGCACTTCGATCGACGTGCCGACCGCGATAGTCTCTTCGTTGATTAT
>BTTC01000084.1:0-7407 GCA_036244935.1 bacterium
GTGGAGCTTACGCTGGCGCTTCACCAGGTTTTCGATTTTTCCACCGACAAGATAGTGTGGGATGTGGGTCATCAGTGTTACACCCACAAACTTATCACCGGCCGCTACTCCCGGTTCGATACGCTTAGAAAGGAGAACGGGATTTCCGGTTTCCCTCGGCGCGAGGAAAGCGAATACGATCATTTCGATGCCGGCCACGCGGGCACTTCCATATCCGCCGCATTGGGTTTCGCCGTCGCGCGCGACATGGCGGGTAAAGATCACAAGGTCGTCGCAGTTATCGGTGATGGTTCCATGACCTCCGGGCTGGCATTTGAGGGACTCAATAACGCCGGAGCGGCCAAAAAGGAGATGATAGTAGTGCTTAACGATAACGAGATGTCCATATCGCCGAACGTGGGCGCGCTTTCCCTGCACCTTAACCGCATCATAAGCGGCGATCTTTATATGAAAGTGAGAAACGAGGTGGACAGCATTCTCACAAGAATCCCTTCGGTAGGACCGCAGATGACCACGTTTACCCACCGCGTAGTAGAGGCGGTAAAGGGAATTCTCGTACCCGGCAGGCATTTTGAGGACCTCGGCTTCAAGTATTTCGGGCCTATAGACGGACACAATATGTCGCACCTCATCGAAACGCTGGAAAACGTAAAGAAGTTGAAAGGGCCGCGCCTGATACACATAGTCACGAAAAAAGGAAAGGGTTACAGCCATGCGGAGGAACAATCCGGGTCGTGGCACGGTACCTCGCCGTTCAATATCTCCACGGGCAAAAGGCGTAAGTCGTCAAGGACCAGTTACACATCCATTTTCGGCGGAATTCTGGTGGAGCTTGCCGAAGCGGACGAAAAGATAGTCGCCGTCACCGCCGCAATGAAAGACGGCACTGGTCTTATGGAGTTTGCCCAAAAGTTCCCCGACCGGTTATTCGACGTTGGAATCGCGGAACAGCATGCGGTTACTTTCGCCGCCACGCTGGCCGCAGAGGGGTATAAGCCGGTAGTGGCCATATACTCCACGTTCCTGCAGCGGGCGTACGACGAAATTCTGCACGACGTATGCAACATGAATCTGCCGGTTACGTTCGCGCTCGACCGCGCCGGTATCGTGGGTGACGACGGTCAGACGCACCAGGGAGTTTTCGATATGAGCTACCTTCGTCACATCCCGAACATGACCATCATGGCGCCGAAAAACGAAAACGAACTCCGGCATATGATCTACACCGCCATATACTGCGACGCACCCTGCGCGATACGCTTTCCACGCGGCGAGGCGCTTGGCATTCCTCTGGATCAAACCTGCCGCAAGCTGGATATGGGTAAAGCCGAGTTACTGAAAGAGGGCAACGACATTCTTATCTGCGCCATCGGCAACCGGGTTTCGGAAGCGGAAAAGGCGGTAAGTATGCTGGAACGCGAGGGCTGTTCCGTAGCGCTTATCAATGCGAGATTCGTAAAACCGCTCGATATCGATCTCGTCTCCGTCTGGGCGAAAAGATGCGGATGCATACTTACGGTAGAGGAAAACGCGGTGATGGGAGGTTTCGGTTCGGCGGTATTCGAACAACTGAGAAACGCGGGGCTCGGCTCAATAGCCGGGGCGTCGCTGGGCGTGCCTGATCGTTTCGTCGAACACGCCTCGCAGGAAAGCTCGCGCAAAAGGTTTGGTCTGGATGCAAAAGGCATATATATGAAAGCCAGAGATTTTATGGAACTTCCGCGGGAAGCGGAATCGCTACTGAAAAGAAAAAATAACGTTCGCACGCGCCTGGACTGAAGGGGGTTGAAGCAACGGTAGTGGGTCAGTTTGAAATTCCAAATTATCAATCTCAACGAAATCTGATTCATGGCGAACTTCTCCTTATCGACTCACGATGAGGGGTCGTTTGCGACGGCTCCCATATTGGGGTGGTGTGGAAAATCTGCCTTTGGCAAAAGAGAAAACTTCTGGTGTCTGTAAGGAGGTGGGGCGATAGCGGCTTAAAAGACGATCGGACAAAAAACCTCGGAAAGGTGGCCGATGTCGGACCATATCGTGGTTCTTACAAGTAAGGATGTTATATAAATGACTCAACGGTATGCTTATCGTTCAACTCAAAGTCTGGCAGAAGTTCTAAGTAAAGCTCTTGAATAGCAATTAACTATGCATACACTCGGCTACAATTGGTATAATGGCGGTCCGGCGTGCTCGTACAACTTGTTGAATCGTTTAAAGTGGGGCCGTGGCGCAGTTGGGAGCGTGCTTGAATGGCATTCAAGAGGTCGCGGGTTCGATCCCCGCCGGCTCCACCAATCTTTTCAAGCCTTTATGTACGTTGAAAGCTATTTCGACACCTGAAAAACCGCCGGATTGTGCAGTAATTGTGCAGTAGATTCGTCTCGTAGGGTTTTATCCAGCGTTTCCACCGCCTTGAGTTTATGGCTTTGTGCAAGGTGCGCGTATCGCAAAGTCATGGCGATGGTCTTATGTCCCAACAATTCTTTCACCGTGGTGATGTCAACGCCCGCCATTACAAGGTGCGATGCGAAGGTGTGCCGCATGTCGTGAAAGCGGAAATCCTTTATGCCTGCCCTCCGGGATGCAGATGCGAATGACTTTTTGACTTCGGTATACGGTCCGCCGGTATTGGGATTTATGAACACATGGGGATTTTCTCCGTCCGAACCTATCCGACGCGGGATTCCGTGAAGAACTTCCTTCAGCGTGCGGTTGATGGGTATCTCGCGCCGTTCGCCGTTCTTGGTGTCTTCCAGTAAGATGAACCCATGCTTCAGGTCTACCCGGCTCCACGCAAGGTTGAGTATTTCGGATTTTCGCATTCCGGTATTCAGCGCGGTTATCACGATGGGTCTTAAGTGCCGGTCGCTTGCGTTTATCAGTTCGTTGCATTCAACGTTTGAGAGATACCGCAACCGCCGGTTGTTCTCTTTCAGAAGCTTGACCTTCCGCAACCGCTTGAGCGTCTCATCATTTGCCATCTCCCACTCGACCGCCTTGGTGAACATATGATGCAACGTCGCTACGTAGCGGTTAACCGTAGCGGGTTTCCTGTGTTTAAGCATCGCTGCCTGGTGCTGTTCTAAAAGCATCGTTGTAAACTGCCGCAGGCGAAGTTCGCCGAAGCTCAATACAAGGCGGGCCACGATGTACTTTTTGCTTGGGAAGGACTTCTGTATTTTAGCCCACTTGAGATATTCGACGGCGAGCTGTCTGAACGTGTGGTACGGAGATCGTCTTGCGGTTTCAGGTTGTTTGCCTTCTCTGACAGTTTGCTTGCGTTTTAAGAAAAGCGCTTCGGCATTCCTGAATTTGGAGGAGCCGGTGGACTCGCGGACTACCAGGCCATCAAAACCCGCGTAGCGAATCCAGTAAGTCCGGCCTCGTTTGTAAATACCTTTCATTTTTTCTCACCTCCTTTCTTTTTAGAATTTATGGTTTCCTATTTAAAACCCTGAGTGGTGAGGGCGCAATCATTTTTTTATCGGCCCATCGGTCGATGGCGGACTTTTTGAACCGCACGTATTTGCCTACTCGAAAACAAGGTATTTCGTTATCCTTCACGAACTGATAAATCCGTGAAGCAGGTATCCGAAGATACTCTGCTACTTCACGAACGTCGAATACGCGTTCTTCGGGGGTGGTTTTGGTCTCTCGTGCTGATTTCAGGCTGGTTTTAATCATCTCAACCACCTTCCGGGCTATATTTTCAGCGTCCTTTGATTCCAGTTCCAGTTTCATTTTGCCGCTTGTATCGTAATTTAGGTTTCAAGTGTCTCAAATTATACCGATTCTTTACAAAAACCAATTGCAAATCAATGGGTTGCCGTATCGAAACTTTTTTCTTGTACATTTCACTTTATTTATGTATATTGTAAACATGTTACCGTTAATGTCAACATGCTACCAGCTTTATTTTTGCCGGTCAAGCACGGGAAGTGGCGTAGATATTTAATTGAAAGGTGGTTATCAAGTGAATTTTCCAAAAACAGTTAAGGGTCGAATCAAATATGTGCGTAAGCTGATGG
This sequence comes from bacterium, assembly GCA_036244935.1. Lineage (GTDB taxonomy): Bacteria > Nitrospinota_A > UBA7883 > JACRGQ01 > JACRGQ01 > BTTC01. The sequence continues at coordinate 4,029 of BTTC01000084.1, forward strand.
GGCTATCCATCCGGGAAATGTCCAGGCAGCTGGGTATTTCGCACGCCCATATTGCCTGGATTGAGAATAGTAGAAGGTCATTAACCCACAACGTTTGTGCTTTGTTTCAACAAAAGTTACAAGTGGACTGCAACTGGCTCCTCAACGGACAAGGCGAGATATGGGCATGGTGGCCTAACTATACGGAGCCCAACGCATTGAACCACCTTAAGAAAAATGGTATCCAAAGCCGAAGTCAACTTATCTGGCTCATAGAATACATACAATCGGCTTGGTCACTAAATAGCCAAGAAGCGACAACAGCGTGGGTTGCGGGGGCCGCACGATGCATAGAGGAGCTATTGCGACACAGCATGGTTAACGCTGATGAAATTTTACCTGTACTTGAGAAAGAGCTACCCCCCTCTCCTTGGGATAACGACATCCAAATGCGTATACAAAAACTTCTTCCTGAACTTTATAGCGCGGGAAATACAATTTCTATTGAAACTGCGAATGCTGTTGCGCGATGTCTCCAGGTGCTTGTTATTGAGGCCGTATTTTTCAAAATGCCTGAATTTCATCCAGATTTAATCAATAGATTGTCGGGGTTTCTTACACCATGGGCATTTTGGTGTGTGCGTCGTGTTGCATGCGACCAAGATACATTTGGAAAACAATTTGTTTTTGATATGAAAATCCTTGAACAAAGCAAAGAAATCATAGACCGGCACATAGATATTGAAAAGTCCGGCGTTCGAATTGTTGGACATCTTAGCAAGAAACCCGGATTCTCCATAAGGTTTGAAAGGAACGAGCTTGCTACCAGTTTTTTTCCGATGGAATATGACCTGTTGCCATTTATTTATGTCTTCAAGAACTACAAGGAAGAAAAGGAAGAAATTGAGGTTTGTGCGGGACGATGGGAGCTTTATACAGATAGGAACAAAAATTCTTTCACGGTGAAATTTGGTGGAACGATGGTAACGGTTGATAGAACAATGTTCGACGGCCTTGCCGAAGCTGTAAAGGTACTTGAACAAGACGAAGATTTTATTTATCAAGCGACTGATCACTACGTCCGTCGTTTCGGCGCGATTTAGGTACGACTTAGCGACAAGAGGTAAACCAATGATGTCGATCACCACTGTTTCTGCGGGGCAGGCGGCGCACTACTACAGCGAAAAGGACAACTATTACGCCCGCTCTTCAGGACAGTGGCACGGGAAGGGAGCCGACACGTTGGGTCTTTCCGGCGGAATTGAAAAAGATGTTTTCGAACATCTTCTTTATGGACGCGATGCCGATGGTAAAGAGCTTGTCGAATCAAACTCAAAAGGCGATCATCGGGCAGGGGTTGATTTAACCTTTTCCGCCCCTAAAAGCGTCAGCATTCTTGGTGAGATTACAAACGATAGCAATGTTCGAGAGGCCCATGAAAAAGCTGTTAGCGCCACGCTGAATTATCTTGAAAAAAACTTTGCTCAGGCGCGCCAAACGGTTGATGGTGTGACAGAGCGAGTAGACACCGGCAATCTTGTCATTGCGAAATTTCAACACGACACCAGCCGTGAGCTTGACCCGCAGCTTCACACTCACGCCGTCGTCATGAACATGACAAAACGCGTTGATGGTGAGTGGCGCGCATTATCGAACGAGGAGCTTTATACAAACAAGATGCTTCTCGGCCAAGCGTATCGCAATGAACTTGCGGCAAACCTGAAGGAGCTTGGTTACAACATACATAACGACCACAAGGGATTGTTTGAAGTTGAAGGCGTTGATCAAATACTTATCGAACATTTTTCACGCCGTAGCGAGCAGATAGCGGAGAAGGTCGCCGAGCTTAAGGAGTCGGGTCGTTACCTCAACGCCGATGACCAAAAGTTGCGCGAGATCGCCACACTTGGAAGCCGTTCGGCGAAGAAGGACGTGGCTATGGAGGTTGTACGTGAATCGTGGCAGGAGCGTTTATGCGAGCAAGGGTACAGCAAAGAGCATATTCAGAAGGCCGCGCTTGAAGCTGGTATTCAATCAAGGGAAGCCGGGAAACATGAACATAGCCTAACCGTAAATGATTACATGGCCATGTCACTAAAAAGCATAACGGAGCAGGAGTCCGTGTTAACTCGCCAGCAGGCATTGCGTGAAGCCGCGAAACTCTCAGTTGGCCGGTACCGTATATCCGATCTGGAACAATCCTTTGATAGCTTGCAACGGGATGGGAAAATCATACAACTGGAAAGCAAGGCATACACCACGCCTGAAATGCTGGTTATAGAAAAGGATATTGTAGAAAAAGTTTTCAAGGGGCGCGATGCAATTCAACCGGCGTTGAGTGAAATCCATGCGAATGCCGCATTAGACGCTTGGGAAAAATCCACAGGTTTAACACTCACCTATGACCAACGAAAAGCCTCATTGCATATTTTCACGGCGAATGACCGCATAGTGGGCGTTCAGGGAGATGCCGGAACCGGCAAAACCGCTTTGCTTGCCGCTGTAAAAGACGTGCTTGAAGAAAAAGGTTTAACAGTTAAAGGTTACGCGTTTACCGGAAAGGCCGCCGAGGAGATGCAAAAAGGAGCCGGGATAAAAAGCCAAACACTGCACTCGGCGCTTTCATCCGATAATCCCGTCACAAACGAAAAACAGGTATGGATAGTTGACGAGGCGTCCCTTGTAGGCTCCCGCCAACTCGGAAACTTTTTGCAAAAAGCGGAGCGCTCTGACGCACGCCTGGTTATGGTGGGCGACACAAAGCAATTACAGGCCATTGAAGCTGGCAGGATGTTTCACAAACTTCAGGAAACCGGCGCGATGAAAACCGTTTCCATGTCTACCGTTATCCGGCAAAAAGAGGAAACTTATTTGGAATTGGTAGAAAACGTAAGCGCAAAACGGATTGACCAGGCCTTTAATAATCTTGAGAAGCAGGGGCGGATAACCGAGATTCCCGATAGTCAGGAACGTTTTAAGGCGATGGTAAACGATTACGTTGAGCGCAAAGACGCCGTCATAGTTACCGCGCGCAACGCAGACCGTAACGATTTAAACACTGCTATACGTCAAGAATTGAAGGAACAGGAACGGCTTAACGGCGATGAGCATACTTACATAGTGCGCGAATCAAAAAGCTTATCACCTATCAACCGGCACTTTGCAAACAGTTACGACGCGGGCGATCTTGTCTTTGCAAGGAAAGCCGGAATCTTTGGTCGGGCCGGAGCAGAAGCACGGGTTATAGATATAAACGTCGGGAATCACTCGATCACTGTTGAGCGAATAAACAATAACTACGAAGAACAACACGTCACTTACCTGAACTAAGGCCGGGCAAACCTTTCAGCCTTTTCTTGAAATCTTGCATCCTTCCTGGAAAACTGCGAGATTTATTTTT
>BTTC01000085.1:0-7373 GCA_036244935.1 bacterium
ACTCTTCACTGACCGCGGTGTAGAAATAACCCTGCCGAATTCCTGTTTTTCAGAAAATGGGACTGTCTGCAGCTATAGCGCTTCAAATTCTAGCAGATACGATAGATATTCCAACAGGTCTGAACATCAGATAGTGCATCAGTTTGAAAATTCCAAATTGTCTAATCCCTCAAAAATCTGATTCACGGCAAACATCCCCTCTTCGGCTCACGAGGAGGGGGCCGTTTGCAACGGCTCACGTCCATGGGGTGGTGTCCATAAACCTTTTGGAATATAGGAAAACCCCTTGTATATTGCCGGCAAGGAGTCTACTAGTTAAAAATATGTTTAAAACGATGTTGACGTGGCAGACCGGTAACCCCGAGGTTATAAAAACCGTAGGGGAGCGAGGTGTGCCGCTTATGGGTTGGTGGCACATATACTCTTACTCTTGTCTGTGACGCGTCCGATAGGACGCGAATGATGTTGCCGCTGTACCAGCCGTAGGACGGTCGTCCGGCGCTACAAGCGCTTGCCCGCAGCTGGTGTTTTGGCTGTGCTGAATTCCGCTTGACATCCATAGCGCGGAATATAAAATATATAACTTCGGCGCGACCCGTACCCGCCAAACAAAGCTTTTGTGTAAAACGAGCAGTTATGTCAAAAAATAAAATGAAAATAGAGAAAGCTATTAAACAATCCAGAGAATGGTTTAATTTCTGCAATTCATCATTTGACTATGCGAAAATTAAACCTACGGATAAAAATACAATAGGAGCCGCTTTACTTCATCTTTCCATTGAACATCATGGCGGTATTAGTATTCTTGTGGCTAATAAACACTACGGCTCAGCATTTGCCTTGCTCCGTCCTCAATTTGAGGCATTTGTTCGTGGAGCATGGTATCTCCATTGTGCAAATGACAAACAAGTAGCTGGATACCAAGAATACGAAGAACCTCCACGTATAAAGGAATTGATAGCTGATATTAAAAATACTCCCGATTGTAAAAATTTAGGAGACGTTTTAGAAGAAATAAAGAAAAAAATATGGGATATTTTATGTGGTTATACACATGGTGGTTATTATCAAGTAATTTCCAGAATTCCACCCAATGAATACGACGAAGACGCTATCATTGCGGTAATTAATCAGTCGTGTGGTATTACCTTATGTACAGGTCTGGCGTTTACAGCATTAATTAGTGATCAAATTTTGAAAAAAAAATTAGTTCAACAGTATGACAGCATTTTCGATGAGAAACAGGCATAACAAAAAAAATGGGATGAAAATTACAACATTGCTTGACCTTCAACACAGTTGCTCCCCTTACATGCCTCGCGTAAGGGGAGGATTATTGCAAAAACCGCTTTCTTCATGTGCGTATATATTCAACTGATACACTACCAAACATCAACGTATTACTGTACATCGTATCTATGGTAAAGCAATATGCTTTAATCATGTCATCCTGAGCCTGTCGAAGGACGAACCATGATGATAGGCGCCTTACTTCACTATTAACTCTGCCTATGGTGCCCATCTGGTATAAAAGCCTAAAGTTTTAAAGTTTTACTCCGATAAATAAATCAGGTGGATTGTGTACGCGCGATGCGACCCTTTTTTGGGGCTCGCAGAGGAGAGTTAGTGTACCTTCCCCCGTTTAAGGTATCGGAATGTATTGCGTAAACTTTAAAGCATATTGCTTTACCATGAATACGATGCACATACGTAATGTCTTGATGTTCAGACCTTGGAATATCTATCGTATCTGCTAAAACTTAAAACGCTATAGGGGTAACAGGTTGTTTTTACGTTGTTTTTTTTGGCGCTTGATATTTTGCGGAGAGCCTCACCCTCCAAGTAGGTTATCGGAATCCAAAAGGTTAACTTGAGTAAAAAATGAAAATTTCTTCAATATACGGCGCTACTTCAGGACGCCAGGCGGCGTTTACATCCGGGTTCAAGTTTATCGGTAGGAACGTACCCACCGTTGAGCTTACGAACGCATCTCCGCTAAATGCGTTGAACGCGCAAAACAGCGAGGCCGATCTGGACCGATCACGCAAGGCGCATCCGTTAACGGAAAAGGTGAATTTCGGCATCCGTTTTTTAAGCGTACAGGAATCGAGGTTCAGCCAGGTAAGCGACCTTCTGGTAAGCCTGCGTCTGAATACCGCGTTGCTGCGCAAACCTGAAACTTACAATATACGTTCCGCGTCTTCCGATAGCGCCGATGTGGCGGACGCCGATGCCGACCGTGATGCCGTCTTAGGCCGGTACGAGATAAACGTCGTCAGGATTGCCCGTGCGCACGAAATAGGCTCTTACGTTGCCGATGAGCCCAGCGCCGCCCTGGGGCTTAGCGGCAGTTTCAAAATTAACGGCCGCAGCGTTGATGTTGAAGCGTCCGATTCCATATTCACGCTGCGCGACAAGATAAATTACGGAGAGGATGAAAACCGCAACGGGGCGCTGGACGGGCCGGAGGACATCAACGGGAACGGCGCTCTGGATACTTTAACGGCTCCGGGAGTTTATACGCAGGAGGGGTACATACCCCCGTTTTTTTACAGCGAGGATTTAAACGGAAACAGCGTATTGGACGGGACGGAGGATGCTAACGGCAACTTGCGGCTTGACGGCGGCGGCGCTGAAATCGGAGTCAGGGCGGTCGTGGCGGGGAACCAGCTTGTTCTTATAAGCGACCATACGGCGGACATAGAACTCAGGTTCAAAGACCCGGACAGGATATTAGAGAGGCTCGGTTTTATTTTCAGGAATGATTCTACGGGGCTAACCGCCACCAACAAACTTAACGATCAGACGGTAGAGCCGCAAAAAGCCGTCGGCGACGTTGACGGTGAACCGTTTATCGAAACAGGCAACAAAGTGGATGATGCGATTGCGGGCGTTACCTTGAACCTGAAAAAAAGCGGCAGCTTTGAAGTAACCGTCCAGAATGATCCAAACCTGGGAATTATTCCGATTATACGCTTTGCGATGAATTTTAATCTGGCCCTGAGGCTGCTGAACAGTACGATTGAGTCCGGCGGCGCCTTAAGTAAAAACCGGCGTATTCAATCCATCCAAAGCGACATGGTCAGGAGTTTTTACACTGCGCCCGCAGAGCCGTTCGGTAAATTAAAGTCGGTTGCCGATGCCGGAATCTCCGCGAATGAAAGCGAGCCGACGGCGATAAAACAGCCCGCTTTTGAAAGATTGCCCCAACACGAAAACGACCGCCTTTCGCTGCCGGGATCGGGGAAATATTCTTTTTCCTCGCAGTCCGAACGTATCGGCGTGAACTCTCCCGATAACTTCAATATCAGGCTTGACGGCCGCCGCATGTCCAGCGCCCTTGAAGAAAATTCGGCGGCGGTGGGTGAGCTTCTGGGTTTTGCCGCGGGACGGCTGCAAAAACGGCTGGACGTTCATATTCAGCCGGAATACGGTACGATACGGCTCCAGCAAAATCTCATAGAATTTTACAAGCTCAACCAGCGAGAGGTTGACAATAACATTCAGCGGATATTGGGAATTACTGGAAGTAAAATTGACACGATTACCGGCAAAAACATTTTTCGATCAATCGCATGAGGCGCGGATGAAAAACGAAACGGACGACCTGATTGAAGAACAGCAAAAAAATCATACAAGCCTGCTTGATTTTTCCAAACGCCTTATCGCGGCGGTAAAAGAGGAAAATTCGGACGACGTACTTGAGACGCTGATGGAAAAACGGCAGGGAATAATCGCCGGCATCAGCCGCACCGGTAAAAAGATCAAAAAAAGCCTTGCAGGTAAAACGTCGCTGCCGGACAAAAAAGCGCTGGATAAACTGGGTAAAACAATCGAAGAAATTCTGGCGCTCGACAGGGAAAGCGGCGAAATTCTGCGTAAGCGGAAATCCTCCGTGGCGGATAAGATGAAATCAATAAACATGGGAAGTGCGGCCGTAAAGGGTTACGGGCGTGATAAAAGCGGCGGCACGGGAAGATTCATAAGCATAAGGAAGTAGCTGCATGATTTTTCAGGCAAGCTCCGTGCGCCGCGCCGCATCCATGTACGATCTGCAGATAGTTTACGGGGAAAGGCTCATGGCTTACAAGCCGGACAAGCAGGTCGTACAGGTTCAAAAAGACAGAGTAACCATAAGCGGCGAAGCCTACGAAAGTCTTGTACGGCACAGAAAACGCGACTACGAAAAGCCGCGCATGACCTACCCGAACCCAAGGATAACCGCCAATCCGCTTTGAAAGTTCCTGCGAAAATCCAGTACTCTGAAAATTGGCTGGCCCCCAAGGATTCGAACCTCAATCGACTGGTCCAGAACCAGCTGTCCTACCATTAGACGAGGGGCCAATACCGGTTTATCTATTTATGCTCGTTCCCGCGTTTGCAGTACATTGTGTCGATAACAAACTGCTCCGCGCTCATTAACGCGTTTTTAACATCCAGCAGAGAAAGCCTCGGGTATCGGTTCACTATCAGCTCCGCCACTTCCCTTGCAAGGAACATCCTTTGATTGTCGTTATTCTTTCTTCTCTTTTTCACGATCCACCCAGTGTACTTTTAGACGGCGACTTTTTCAATACCAAGCCGATTTCATGTCAAGCGTTGGCATCGGGGGTTTAGACGGCGACTTTTTCAATACCAAGCCGATTTCATGTCAAGCGTCGGTATCGGGGGTTTGAGACGGCGACTTTTTCAATACCAAGCCGGTTTCATGTCAGGCGTCGGTATCGGGGGTTTAGACGGCGACTTTTTCAATACCAAGCCGATTTCATGTCAAGCGTCGGTATCGTGGGTTTGAGACCTGTAGAAAAACTCATAAAATCATTGCTGTCAGAATTATAGCGTTTTAAGTTTTAGCAGATACGATAGATATTCCAACAGGTCTGAACATCAGGTAGTGGGTCAGTTTGAATATACGCACATGAAGAAAGCGGTTTTTGTAATAATCCTCCCCTTGCCGCAAGGCATGTAAGGGGAGGCGCAGGAGGGGTTTTACTATTAACGCTTGTCATGGTGAGTTGTCATCCTGAGCTGTTTGCCGTGAGCTTGCCGAACGGTCGAAGGACGAACCACGACAAGCTGAGTTATCAAAGCGCCCTTCGACAAGCTCAGGGTGACAAGTTCCTGTCATGCTGAGTTTATCGAACCACGACAGGCTGCCCTTCGATGAACTCAGGGTGACAATTGTAAACCGCCCCGTGGACGTGAGCCGTTGCAAACGGCCCCCTCCTTGTAAACCAATGAGGGGATTTGGAAACGGTGATCGTCACAAGCAACGTCGTAAAAATAGTTTTTCCGCAGGTTTCGATTTTACAAAAGCTCTTTGAGGCGCTGTATGAAGTTGAGGGCTTCTATGGGGGTCATGTCGTTTACCTTCGTTTCTCGAAGCGAGTTTAATACGGGGTGGTTGCCTACGTCAAAAAGCGATACCTGCCCTGAATCCGTCTCTTCGGCATCCTGAGCTTTGAGAGCCGGTTTGCCGTCGGCGCCGAACTCCATCTTCTCCAGCTGTCGAAGCACTCCCCTGGCGCGGCTTAAAACTTCTTTCGGCAACCCCGCAAGACGCGCGACCTGGATGCCGTAGCTTTTATCCGCCGCGCCTTGCTCCAGCCTGCGTAGGAATATGAGGCGGTCGTGGTACTCTTTCGCGGTTACGTTGAAGTTTGCAACGCCCGGCTGCGTTGCCGCGAGGTCTGTAAGCTCGTGGTAGTGCGTTGCGAAGATCGTGCGCGCTTTTAAACGCGCCAAAAACTCCGCAACAGCCCACGCAATGGATACGCCGTCGAAGGTACTTGTACCGCGTCCGATTTCATCCAGAATTATCATGGAGTTCTCCGTGGCGTTATTGAGTATGTTGGCGGTTTCCACCATCTCCACCATGAAGGTGGAAAGCCCTTTCTGAAGCCGGTCGTGTGCGCCGACGCGCGTGAATATACGGTCCGCTATGCCGATGCTCGCAGACGCGGCGGCAACGTATCCGCCCATCTGCGCCATGAGCAATGCAAGCGCCACCTGCCGGAGGTAGGTAGACTTGCCCGCCATGTTCGGTCCCGTAACGATTAAAAGGCGTTCACCGTCACCTTCGATCCGTACATCGTTGGGCACGAAGTTTTCTCCGGTCATCAACCGTTCTATGACCGGATGGCGCGACTGTTCCAGAACAAGCCGCGTATCGCCATCGCCAAAGATTTTCGGCTCGCAGTAATCGTTGATACGCGCCGTTTCTGCCAGACCGGAAGCTACGTCTACTTTCGCAGCCAGATAGGCGGCGTTGCGAACCCTTTCAAGGTATGCAATAGTTTTCTCCGTGAGGTCTTCAACGATGCGGCTTTCCATCTCCTTTGCGCGCTCGTCCGCCTCGGCGAGTTTTTCTTCTATCTCCTTGAGTTCCGGCGATACGTAGCGCTCTGCGTTTACAAGCGACTGTTTGCGTATGTACCCCGCCGGAACCTTATCAATATGTTTCTTCGTGACCTCGATGTAATAGCCGTAAATCCTGTTGTAACTTATTTTAAGCATGGGAATGCCGGTGGCTTTGCGTTCACTTGCTTCCATATCGCGTATGGTGTTTACCGAGTTTTTGTAAAAACCGCGCAGTTCGTCCAGCTCGGCGCTGCAGCCGTCCCGTATGAAGCCGGTATCCCTGAACGTGGCGGGATGATCCGGGTTGACCGATTTTTCGAGCAATGTATAAAGCTCGTCGACGCTGTCCCAGACTTTGAAAATATCCGCCGCCGCGTTTGATTTCATTGCGGCCAACTCGTCGCGGATGGCCGGCAGCTCCTTCAGCGAATTCACAAGTGAGGAAAAATCGCGCGGGTTGAAGTTTTTACCGGCTATCCTGCCGACGGCGCGCTCGAAGTCGCCCAGCTTTCGCAGTTTTTGGCGGATGCGCGCGCAGGTTCCGCTGTCCTCAAAAAACGCGGTTACGAGGGACAGACGTTTCAATATCCTGTTTTTCGATCTTAGTGGTTTTACGAGCCGCTTGCGCAAAAGCCTGGCGCCCATGGCCGTTTCGGTTTTATCCAGCGCTTCAACCAGACTGCCCTCGACTTTGCCGTCCGAGAGGTTTGAAAGTATCTCCAGGTTTTTAAGCGACGTGCCGTCTATTTCCATCTCGCCGCCGGGCTTAAGGCAGCGCAGGGAACTTATAGCATTGAGCGTATCCGGCGACACCTTTTTTACGTAGCAAAGCAGCGCCCCCGCGGCGGAAACGGCCCGGTCGTAACCGTTTAAACCGAACCCCTCCAGGCTTGTCACGCCCATACAGTCGAAAATCATCCTTTGCGCTTCTTCCGGTTCAAACGCCATAGGATCGAGCTTTTCTAATCGATAATCGGAATTATTGACTGCGTTGCTCAACCCCTCTTCCGCGT
>BTTC01000086.1:0-7362 GCA_036244935.1 bacterium
TTCGCCGCCTGCGCTCTGGTGGGCGAATCGGTTGAAAATCCGGCGAAATATTATCGTAACAACGTATTCAACGGGCTCACGCTGCTGGAGGCGATGATACGGCACGGCGTAACCAGCCTGGTCTTTTCATCGAGCTGCGCGGTGTACGGTATTCCGGGTGAAATACCGATACACGAAAAACTTGCCAAAAAACCGATAAATCCTTATGGATACACGAAGATGGTATTCGAGCAGATGGCGCTTGATCTTGCGAAATCTTCTGGACTGCGCCCCGTATTTCTGCGTTATTTCAATGCGGCGGGCGCGGACCCTGAAGGACGCCTGGGTGAAGACCATGATCCTGAAACGCACATCATACCCATTGCGGTCGAAGCCGCTCTGGGCATTCGTGAATCGGTGACCATTTTCGGAACCGATTACTCCACAGCCGACGGAACATGCGTCCGTGACTACGTACACATAGTAGACCTGATACATGCCCATATAGCGTCGCTCAAATACCTTGACGGCGGCGGCGAACCGGACGCCTTCAACCTCGGAAACAGTTCCGGCCATTCGGTAAGGCAGGTAATCGACATTGCGGCCAAAATCAGCGGATGCCATATACGCGCAATACAGGGGCCGCGCAGGGATGGCGATCCACCCGTTCTCATCAGCTCGTCGGAAAAGGCGGAGAGCGTTCTGGGCTGGAAGCCGAAGTTCAACCGTCTTGAAGATATGGTTGAAACGGCTTATCGATGGCGCCATTCGCACCCGAACGGTTAATAAAGAGAAGTAAATCCCTTATTACTTCTCTTTATTAACGAATAAAATGGCTCATTTAAAGTAAACTTTCTTCATGTTTATCGATGAGGCCGTAATATCAATCAAAGTCGGCAACGGCGGGCGCGGCTGCGTCAGCTTCCGCAGGGAGAAGTACATACCGCGCGGCGGGCCGGACGGCGGCGACGGCGGTAAGGGAGGAGACGTGGTCTTCATCGCCAAAAGGGGCGAGTCCACGCTGTCCCGTTTTCGCTACAACAGGCATTTCAAGGCTGAAAACGGCGGCTCCGGCAGCGGATCGGACTGCCGGGGCAAAGATGGGAAACCGGTAATCATAACCGTGCCTTGCGGAACGGTTATTAAAAAACTGCCCGAAAAGGAAATCCTGTTCGATCTTACCGAAGACAATCTGGAGTTCAGGCCGGGCGCAGGAGGGATCGGCGGCAGGGGGAACGCGTTTTTCAAATCCTCCACCATGCAGGCGCCGAAGTTCGCGCAGCCCGGTATGCCCGGTCCGCAGATGGATATTTTGCTGGAACTGAAACTGCTGGCGGACGTAGGACTGGTAGGTCTGCCCAACGCCGGCAAATCGACTTTGATATCGCGCATGACGCACGCACGCCCGAAAATAGCCGATTACCCGTTCACAACGCTAACCCCGAAGATCGGCGTGGTGGAAGTGGATGCCGACTCTTTCGTAATGGCGGACATGCCGGGGCTGATTCAGGGAGCTCACGAAGGTAAAGGGTTGGGAACAAGGTTTTTAAAGCACATCGAGCGGACGGCGGTAATCTGCCAACTCATAGATGCGGCCGATGCGGACGCGGACATTGAAAAAATTAAAAACGATTACGACATGATAGAAAACGAACTGAAAAGTTTTAACCCGGAGCTGCTGGAGAAAAAAAAATTCGTTTTATTAACGAAGATCGATGCGCTGTCCGACAGATCGATTATTACCCGCCTGGAAAGCCTGTTCAATGACGCCCGGCTGCAGATTCTGCCAATATCCGCCGTTTCGGGCGAAAACTTAAAAAAACTTTCGTATAAGCTGCTTGCCTCCGTGCAAGAAGCCAAGAGTTTGCCTTTGAACGGCGCGGATTCGGAATCATGACGGTGGGAAATTACTCTCAATTAAACTCTGCGACGAAATCGGGGAACTTGTACGTCCTTTTCGAGCCGCCTGCGGAAGCCGTCGAAAAAAGATCGTTGCCGTTTAAGGTGATTGTGAATTGCCCGCCGTCCGGCATCGTATAGGTTCCATTAAGGTTTAACAAAAGCTTTTTATCGCGCCAATTATTATCTTTGGCCTTCTGGTAGGCCCATTCAATCCCGCTTACGGCGGCGTAATAGGCTTTAAGCCTTTGAACGTCGCCGATGCTTTTTTCCTGCCGGTTTTTACCTGTTATTGAAAGCGTTAACCCCATTCCTCCAAGGACAGCCACCAGGAAAACAACCGCAGCCAGGGTTGTGCCGTTCCGGTTTTGAAATCGCCGCGCCAACATCGCTACAGGATCACCTCTTCAAAGTCCATATTGGGGTGGATGGAGGTTTTGAGAGATATATCGTAACCGTCAAGCGACTTGGTAATGTTTATCGTCACCACTTCTCCGGATTGCGAAACGCCGAACATCGTAATATCATCCGCCAGAACGTGCCTGCCTGAAATGTTTCCGGTTCTGTACAGTTTCCCCCCCACCCACGAATAGGTGATGTTGGTAGACTTGTCGACGCATTTTCCGCACGAAGTTTTTTTACTATCGGTAATCACCAGCGTTGCGGGGTTTTGGACATCAGATATTTCGCAATTTTGAATTTCGCGCGACATTCTTTCCAGTGCGTATACTATGTCTTCGTAAACCGCGTCTTGCGTTGCCGCGATACGTGAAATATCCGCCGAACGCGCCACGAACTCAAAGGTAACCGCACTGATTATACCGACGATGGTCATAACCACTATCGTCTCAATCAGCGTGAAGGCCGCGTTATTATTGAGCTTGCTAAACATAATTAAAGGTAATTGCGGACTTTGAGCGTTTGCAGGGTTACCTTGTTTCCGCTTTCATCCGATGTTGCGATTTTAATCAGCAGATAACGGTTACCGTTGGGCTGCGAAGGGTCTGCAGGGAGAAAGTCTACGGTAACGAACGTTCTGGTTACCGTTGCGTTGTACTGCGTACCGTTTATGTTTTCGATGATACTGGAGTTCGAGTTTAAAGACGGCCATGTTTTGATGTTACCCAGTCTTGCAATTTCATTTTCCATATAACCCCTTGCCACATATGCAAGGGTAGCCGTTTTGCCCGGCATGCCGACTCCCCTTGCGTAGCTGACGAACGGCAAAAGTATCGCGGGCAGCGCGATGCCCATTATGACAATCGTCATCACCAATTCTATCAGCGTAAAGCCGCCTTCGCGTTTTTTCATCAGCGCAGCGTCACCCTGCCCGTATATGGCGCAACGTCTACGTATACGATTCCGGCGCCGTCCGTTACGCCGATTGTCTGCGGTTGGGTGGCGGCAGGCTCGCCGAGGCTGTTGAAGGTTATGGTTATCTTATCGAGTGTAAGCAAGGAGCCGAACTCCCGCAGATCGCGGCTGCGCCCGTTGGCGTAGTGATATTCCGAGGAACCGACCGTTGATAACGAAAGTGTTTTGTTTTTGTTAATAGCCTCCCACTGGGTGAAACGGATGTCCCCCGCGACGACCTCGGCCCCAAGCGATGCGGAGCTGCCGACGTTGAAGACAGGCAAGGCAACCGCGGCAATAATGCCCGCGATGACCATTACCATCAAGACTTCGATGAACGTAAAGCCGCCGCGTTGGGGTAAATTACCTCTTGTCATAACCGGGGATAAATTTAACATATAAAAAAATAAAAAATTCCCCCGGCGTGAAAGGGTGAAATTGTCAACCTCGATTCTGAAATTGGAAAATGAGGTGGGGGTGGTCAGCAAAAGCGGCTATCTTGACGGTTGCGGATATAGTGATAGAATGGGAAGAATTCAAATTATCGATAGTTAAAGATAAGAACCTGATATTGATTAAAGGGTGAGGAACGTTTAGACTTTATCGGTGAAAATATATTATTAGGAGGATTTAGATGGCTGAAACAGTTACCGCGTTTACGGATGACAATTTTCTGGATGAAGTGGAAAAATCAGATAGGCTGACCATTGTGGATTTCTGGGCCGAGTGGTGCGCTCCCTGCAGAATGATAGCTCCGATAGTTGCAGAGTTGGCTGACGAAAACAAAGAGGCCATACGGGTGGGAAAACTTAACGTGGATGAAAACCCCAAAACGGCCACCAAGTTCGGGATTCGAGGTATACCCACACTGTTGTTTTTCAAAGACGGCAAGATAAGGGAACAGTTGGTAGGCGTGCGCTCCAAAAGCGAAATTCAGACAATCATAGACAATAACAAGTAATAACGGTCTTGCGGTGCTGAAGTCGGCGCCGCCTGACTTGGCGAAAGTTTCCCCCGCCCTCCCCCCGTTCCCCGTTTGATCCTTATCCCGTTTGGTAAAACGTGATGCCGCCCTTCGGCAAACTCAGGGTGACAACTCGCCAAACACCTGAAAACAAGACGGATGTAACGGTGATCCGTAAGTTTATCGAACGGTTGAACCACGGTCGGGAAAATGTCCAGCGCTGCGCGATCCGGGTTGAAGCATATTGCTTCACCACAGATACGATGTGCACACGTAGTATGTTGATATTCACAAACAACGTCGTGAACATCGTTTTTCTACAGGTCTCAAAGTTATAAAATAAAAAAAACTTCGCTGGCGCGTCGCGACGGTTGTTGGGCACTTCTAAAGTGCCGGTTATTGTGGTACTTTTTGACTGATATGGATGAAGTTACCGTTGAAAGAAAGACAAAGGAGACAGACGTAAGCGTAAAGCTCACGATAGACGGCTCCGGCGAGTGCGAGATCGACACAGGCGTACCGTTTTTAGATCACATGCTCAGCCAGGTAGCCCGGCACGGGTTTTTCGACCTCTCAATCAAGGCCACCGGAGATACTGAAGTGGATTTTCACCACACGGTCGAGGATTGCGGTATCTTGCTGGGACAGGCCTTCGACCGCGCCGTGGGCGACAAAAAAGGCATGGCGCGTTACGGTCACGCCGTGGTTCCACTCAACGAGGCGCTTTCGTCCGTTACCGTAGATTTTTCCGGCAGACCTTTTTTGGTATTCAAGGGGGAACTGCCGAAAGGCAAGGTGGGCGATTTCGATCTGGAACTGGTAGGGGAGTTTTTGGGCGCGTTTGCGAACAACGCCGGTATAACGCTGCATGTCAGGATTGAATATGGCGGCAATATGCATCACATCGCGGAGACGATTTTCAAGGCGCTCGCACGGGCGCTTGACGCGGCTACGCGCAAGGAGCCTCGATCAACCGGCGTACCGTCCACAAAAGGTACGCTTTAATAAAAATCCTGAGAAAGACCTTTGCCTGTCATGGTAATCCCCCGAAGGTTCAGGATGACATATGCAACCGACAGTAAGTATCATGCAGGGCCAAAAACTGATGATCGCCATAATTGATTACGACATGGGGAACCTCAGAAGCGTTCAAAAGGGTTTTGAGCACGTAGGCGCGGAAGCCGGCATAACGCGCGATCCCGAGGCGATTGCAAGCGCATCGGCGCTTGTACTGCCCGGCGTGGGCGCTTTCGGCGTCTGCATGGAGAAACTTCAGCGGTACGGCCTGATCGACCCGATACGCGCTTTCATCGAATCGGGGAAACCGTTTTTGGGGATTTGCCTCGGACTGCAGCTGCTTTTCGAGGAAAGCGTGGAGTTCGGCTCCCAAGAAGGGCTTGGAATACTAAAAGGCAGGGTAATGCGATTCGGGCGCAACGGACTGAAAGTGCCGCACATGGGATGGAACGGCATAAGCATAAAAAAAACCTCGCGCCTGCTTGAGGGGATAAACGACGGATCGTATTTTTATTTCGTCCACTCCTTTTACGTTGTCCCGGATGAGGATGTAACGCTTTGCGAAACGGATTACGACGTAAATTTCGTATCCGCGGTGGAAAAGGGAAATATTTTCGCAACGCAATTTCATCCCGAAAAAAGCCAGCGGGCCGGCCTTAAGATACTGGGAAATTTTACGCGGGTGGCGGCTGCCGGCAAAAAAGGTTTGCGAGGGCCGCAGGCAAAAAGAAAATGAAAAGGGATTCTTTGGTCGACTGGCTGGCGTATCTTGGACTTGTCGGTATCGTCCGGCTCACTCAATTAAACGCGGCGATGGGCCGCGCCGTTTTCAGATTCATCATGGTTTCAGCTTTCCTCTTTTGGAAAAGCCGCCGCAAAGTTACCGTAGAAAACCTGGCGATACTTTTTCCAAACGAGACCGTCGGCAAACTGAAAAAAACCGCTTTTAACGTTTACATGAAATGGGCCGATTTTCTTGCGGAGTATCCGCTTATGGCCAGGCTCAAGTCCCAAGATAATGACAATCTTATTCGTGTAAAAGGCATGGAAAAGCTCATGGAAGCCTACGGGCGCGGCAAAGGATTAATAATTCCAACCGCCCATTACGGCAACTTCGAGTGGATGAACGCCGCGCTTGCGGCAAAGGGGCTGCCCGTCCGCTGCGTTATCAGGGCAGTGGACAACCCATACATAGACCGCCTGCTAAACGGCATCCGCATCGAAGCGGGCGTGACGAGAATCAAAAGCAGATACGCCGTCCGCGAAATTATGAGGGAAGTACGCCGGGGCGGGGTGGTAACCCTTGCAACGGATCAAAACGCCTCCGCAAACGGCGTGTTTATAAAATTTCTGGGCCGCTGGGCGGCAACGGTCAAAGCGCCGGCAGTTTTACAGCTGCGTACCGGCGCTCCCATAATCCCCGTTTACAGCGTGCGCGAAAACGACGGCTCCCACACCGTTCACGTTTTGCCGGAAATAATCATCGAACGCACCGGCGATCTGAAGCGCGATGTTTTCATTATTTCGCAGCGTATTGCGGACGCGCAGAGCAGGTTTATTTCCAACAGGCCGGAGCTGTGGTTCTGGCTGCATAAACGCTGGAAAACGCGACCTGGTGAAAAGGATATCCGCACCCTGGAGCGTTTCGCTTCAAAGGAAAAGAAAAGGCCTGCTCATGAATCTGAAAAACGTTAAGAATGGGTGCAATCGATAAAAAAAAATCCGGCGCGTAATAGTTCGCTCTCCCAACTGGCTGGGCGACGCGGTGATGGCGCTTCCGGCAATGAGCGCGTTATATAAAGCTCTTGCGCCGGAAAGGTTTTGCGTCATCGCCCGCAAGGGTCTGGGTGATCTTTTCAAACGTTACGATTTCATACACGAGGTAATTGAATTTTCGCGGCGTGAAGAATCGTCCGTCCACGAGAAACTGGCCGAAGAAAATTTCGATGCGGTATTTCTTTTCACGAACTCCTTCCGATCCGCATGGAACGCGCTCAAAACCGGCTGCGGCGTCCGGTTCGGTTACTCCGGCAGCTGGCGCGGCTGGACGTTGACGCACACCGTTAAAAAACGACGCGGGCTGCACATGACCGATTATTACTTGGCGATGCTGGAAGGATTGGGCGAAATTTCCTGCGCGAAAAGCGCGG
>BTTC01000087.1:0-7302 GCA_036244935.1 bacterium
GCCCGCGAAGTACGGAACGCGATATCGTTAATTCCATCCGCCGGATTATATCTTAAAATGGATAATGTCAATTGGTTGCCTGCTTTAAAGGTTGGCGGTTATAATCCGTCTAATGGAAAAAATATTTAAAGCCATTCGAAGAAAGGTTGAAGCCGGCCAAAGGCTTTCGTTCGAAGACGGGGTCTTTTTAATGAACTCCACCGACCTGCTGGGAGTAGGCGCGCTTGCGGATATCGTCCGCCGCAGGAAAAACGGCGGCAACGCTTATTACATTATCAACCGCCATATCAATCACACTAACGTATGCGTGAATCAGTGCCGTTTTTGCGCTTTCCGTAAAGAGGAGGGCGAAAGCGGCGCGTATGCCATGACGCTTGATGATGTCGCGCAAAAGGCGGATGAGTGTTACTCGGACGATATATCGGAATTTCATGTCGTCGGCGGGCTGCACCCGGAGCTGCCGTACGGTTACTACCGGGATATCATAGAAAATCTCAGCCGGAAATATCCGAAGGTGCATCTGCAGGCTTTTACCGCGGTGGAGATAGATCACTTTTCCAAAATATCCGGCATGAGCGTTGAAAAAACTTTAAATAATCTGAAATCCGCAGGCCTCGGTTCACTGCCGGGTGGAGGAGCTGAGATATTCGACGAAAAAATCAGACAAAAGATATGCCCCAACAAGGTATCGGCCCAAAGATGGCTGGAAGTTATGGAAACGGCTCACCGGCTCGGCATTCGATCCAACGCGACAATGCTTTACGGCCACATTGAAAAACCGGAACACAGGATAGACCATCTGATAAGGCTTAGAAACCTGCAGGATAAAACAGGCGGGTTCATGTCGTTCATACCGCTTGCGTTTCATCCACTTAACACCGATTTCGCCGACCGGGATTATTATACGACCGGTCAGATGGACATTCGGATGCTTGCCGTATCGCGGCTTATGCTGGACAACTTCGACCACATAAAGGCCTTCTGGATCATGATCTCCCCCGCCGTCTCGCAGCTTTCGCTGCACTTCGGAGTGGACGACATCGACGGTACGGTAATAGAGGAAAAGATAACGAACTCCGCCGGCGCGCAATCCGGCCAGTTGATAACCGTGGACAAGCTGGAACGAATGATACGTGAAGCGGGAAGGATTCCGGTACGCCGTGATACCTTGTACAATGCGGTTAAAGAGAACCCTCCACCCACCGCCGCGTCTATTGCCGCAAAAACTCGAATCGCCGTGCAGACGGCATAACCGTATAAAAAAACTTGGCGGTATTCGGTTTTCTCAAATCCATTGATCTGGCGACGAATCGGCGTCTCAAGTTCGGCATTCACAACTTCCTCAACTCCCGATTCATAACATATCCCTTAACGCAAGGGTTGTTAGAGCCGCCGTTCGATACTGTTTTCGCCCCGCCTGCCGAACTGGCGGAACGACTTCAAAAAGGAGAGCTGGACATGGCCTTCATCCCTTCAATCGAATACGCCCGAATGGAAAATCTTTCGATAGTGCCCGGTTTCGGCATAGCGTCGATGGGGGAGGTGAAAAGCGTCGTGGTGTTTTCGCGTTACGAACTGGACACTATAGAAAACATCGCCGTAGACAGCCGCAGCCGGACCTCCGTTGCACTTCTTAAAATCCTCTTGAAGGAATACTACAAGCGGGATGTCAATTTTATCGTGGCCGAACAAGACGCAAGCAACATACCCGAAAACGCCGATGCCGCGCTTTTGATAGGCGACGAAACGTTCGACCTTAACGCAACGGACTATAACCTGTTTGATCTTTCAAAAACGTGGCACGAATTTACCGGCAAACCCTTCGTATTTGCGCTCCTGTGCGTAGCGGAGGGAATCGACGCGGACTATGCGGTAGCGGCTTTGGAAAGAGCAAAGGCGATAAGCCTCGAAAAAATTGATGAAATAATACGAAGCGGCGCGCTTGAACTGGAAATTTCCGAAGACGTATGCAGAGACTACCTTACCAACTGCTTAAGGTACGATCTTAACAACGAAGATATTGTAGGTTTGAAAATGTTCTTCCAACTCGCCGTCAAAAATGGGATCGCAGAAAAAGAGCCTGCATTAAACTACTACGCTCGGTTCCGAAGTTAATACATTTTTGCGCATTCCGGCGCACAGAGTTTTTTACCATACACGCCGGACTCTATCGAGTTTTTCACTGATCTTCTCGTCATCCGACCCAAGCGCGAGGCAAAGCCGGAACATGCTTTCGGCCTTGACGTCATCTTTCAGCACAATAAAATTTTCGGCTATTTGTATAAGCGGGGCGATGTTACGATCATGAAAGTAGCTCTTGAAATAGGGCTTGGGCCATCCGCTTTCCTTCAAGTAAAACAGCGCCGCCCCGTAGTTATTCAGAAAATATGTATACTTGTCACTGTACGATGCCGGGTATTTATCCATAACGGCCTTTATTGTTTCAATAGCGGCTGCGTATTCCTGTTTGTTAATAAGCAGCGCCGAAAGGTTCAGCTTCGCCTTGTATTCCCAGGGTTCCAATTTGTCGGAACTTGACGACCTGTACCAGAACTCGGCCTCGTCCAGTTTTCCCTCTTTTTCGGTTACAAATCCCATTACGCATTCCGCCCACGTTCCATGAGAGTAAATTTCAAGTGCCCGATAAAGATATTTTTCAGACTTTTCAAACTCTCCAAGATGATAAAAATCGTAAGCCAGGTTAGTAAGCGCGCCGTAATGGTTAGGATGGTCGCGCAGCGTGGACATCCACAATATCATGCCGTTCCTCCAGTCCTTGTTTCTCTGGTACGTCCCGAAACCGTAGACGGCTGAAAGAAACAGGCAAACCGCAACGAACCACGTGCGCCACTGCCGATTTTGCGCGACCCGCACATAAGAAAGCGCCACCATAAACGCAAACGCCGCGGAAGGCAGGTATATATATCGTTCAGCTAAAATTGCGGTGGAGGGAATTATATTCGTGTTGGGAGAAAGGACAATAAAAAACCAGAAGAACGCAAAAACGAAACCGGCGTTCTTTTTCGCCCGGAAAGCAACCACCACCATAATGACCAACTCGGCTACGAACAGCAGTATCAGGGATAACGGAACGGGAGACTCCACGACCCGCAGGTCAAACCACGGGTTATGCGGCCAGGGCGATATGATAAACTTGAAATAGTATACAAACACGCCGCCTAGAGTGAATAAATTATTCATCAGTTCCGGGTGTATGGACGGACCGCCACCACGCGCAAGACCGCCCAATACGGTCGTTCGCAGGAATAAATAAGCGGCCAGCAAAACAAAATACGGAATCCATACCGTCGGCTTTCTATCCTTCGCACCCAGCGTAAGGTCGTAAAGCACTATTACCAGCGGGGCAACCGCCGCCGTCTCCGCAGACAAAAGTCCAACCGCCATTAAAACCAGCGATGCCGCAAGAATCCATATCTTTTTCTCCCGGCGGTAAATAACGTAAAGCGTAAAAGACAAAAGCCACATCCAGTCGCCCAGAATGTCGTAGGTGGATGTTATGAAGGTTACCTTTTCCGTATGCACCGGGTGGAATGCGAAAAGAAGCGCCGCCAGAAAAGCTCCGGTGCGGTTCCTGAACAACAGTACCATCAGGAAATACAGGGTTACCACCGTTAAAGCGTTCAGCGTTTTGCCGACGATGTGATAACCGATCGGATTAAGCCCGCTGAAGTGGTATGTGATTGCGTAAAGCGTGGTACGCAGGGGACGGTACAGGTCTGCCGTGTCTTCCTGAAAAAAAATCGGGATATTCGAAAGGTTTCTTAACTTTTCGTTTTGGACGATGAAAAAATGATCGTCCCACGCAAAATAGTTTTGAAACGAGTTCGCGTAAACGCCCATCGCCAAAACGAACAGCAGCGGCGCAAGCAGACGATCCGGTTTGTCGCTTTCAAGAAATCTCACAGACTACTTAACGTACCTTGTACCTTCAGCCGAGTTATCAAAGCGCCCTTAAACGGTATGAGCCGACAGAGGTGAACATCCTTCCCCCATCGCGGCCTTTCGAGCCGTGGCCTTACTACCGCATCACCTTGCGGTTTCTTTCAGCGCCTTGTCCAGCGCATCGCTTCTTTTTTTCGTTATCGCATCGATTTCTTTTTTCACCCTCTTCTTTTGCCTGACCGGACTCATCATGAAATCCGTATACTCCTTCACCACGCCCTTTTTTTCTTTCTTTGTAACCGGCGGCTGCTTCGACTCGCCCTGGCCGGAACCCGAACAACCCGCGATAAGAAAAATTGCCGCCAACATCAAGACAATAGAATTTTTCACAACAACCCTCCATGAATGATTACATTCATATTATAGCGTGCGGTAACGCAAAGCGTGCTTATGCAAAACGGGACGCGCGTTAAAACTTCCTATTGTTTTGCCATTCATCCATTAGCAGATTGATCTTGGTTACATATCCCAGCGTTTCCCCGTGCCGCCACCTACGGACTTCGGGCGCGGTTTTCGCCACGTTACTCCAGATGTTTTCGTTCAACCCTGATTTCTGGGTCACTTTTTGCGCCCTGACGATTGTGCCGAATCCGGCGTTATAGCTTGCAAGCATGAAATTGATTTTATCTGCAAACGGACGGTCTGCTTTCCATTTTTCAAACATCCTGCCGTCGTAATATATCCCCGCGGCAATGTTCCAGCGGGGCTCGTCTATATCGGAAAATGACGGGTTCTTCTTCTTGATTTCACTGAAAGTTCTCGGCATGATCTGCATTATCCCTTTCGCGTTCACCCAGCTCTTCGCATCGTTATCAAGCTGCGATTCCGCGAACGCTTGGGCTTTGAACCACCTCCAGTCGAGGCCGGGCCCAAAATACCGCTTGGAGTATTTTCTGAAATAGCGATCGTATTTGGTCGTAAGTTTTTTAAAGGGGACGGGTTTGAACGCCGGCGCGGAATATGCGGCCGTCGACTTGGAAAAGAGAAAAATGAAAATGCCGCAAATAATAAAAAAAGCGTATAAAATTCTCATGGGTTAGTTGAGCCCCAGTCCTACAACGAGTCCGACGGCAATGCCGATCCCTATGAACATCCCCATAACTACCATTCCCACCGCCCTGTTACCTTTTTCAAGCTGCATGGAGGTATCGAAGTGCGTCAGATGGTCGAAAAATTTAAAACCGAAATACATGAACAAAAGCGTCATCAACCCGCCGAGCGCGGAATAAACGAAATTCAATAAAATCGCCTGAAACTGCATTTTTACCCCCTAAGTTATTTTATACATCATACATCGTGTCCGGCAAACCGGCATCAGAGTCATATATTGAGACCTGTGTAAAACTCGGCGATACGCCCAACCACTCTTTTAATCTGGCCCGGCTTCAGGCCTGGATATATCGGCAGCGAAAGTACGCGCATGGACAAAATTTCCGCCACGGGGAAATCCCCCTTTTTGTACCCAAGCGATTTGTAGCACGGCTGAAGGTGCAAAGGTACGGGATAAAATATCTCGGTCGACACCCCTGCGTCCTGCAGATATTTTCGCAGCCGGTCGCGCCGTTTTACAAGTATCGAATACTGGTTGAAAATATGCGTGCGGTTCGACGGCGTGAGGTTGGGGTTGTGCGCCGCTTGCGGCAGTTTAACCGATCCCGATTCCACAAGACCGTACCTATCGAATTCCATGCGATAAATACGGGCGTTTTCAACGCGCATGTTATCGAGTTTTTTCAAAATTTTCAGTTTAACGCCAAGAGCCGCCGCCTGAAGCGCGTCAATACGGAAATTCCCTCCAACCGTTTCGTGAACGTATCGTTTTGCCTGCCCGTGGTTGCGGACCATTTTTATTTTTTTCGCAAGCCTGCCGCTTCTAACCAAAATCATTCCGGCGTCGCCCACGCCGCCGAGGTTTTTGGTGGGATAAAAACTCAGGCATCCCATATCGCCCATCGTGCCCGCGATTTTCCTAAGCGGCTGGCACTGCGCTCCGAATGCCTGCGCGGCGTCTTCTATAACGGCAATGCCGTACCTGCGGCAGGTTTCCATTATCGGCTTCATATCCGCGCACTGGCCGAATAGATGTACCGGTAAAACGGCCTTTACACGATGGCGACGGTTTCGCGGAGAGCGGTTTTTTTTCAAAAAATCGGCGAGCTTCTGAGGATCCATATTGAAGGAGTCCTCCTTTACGTCTATGAATTTCACCACCGCGCCCAGCCGCGTCGCGCACCCCGCAGTAGGCAGGAAAGTAAACGCAGGGGTTATTACAATGTCCCCCTGTCCGACTCCGAGAGCCGTCATGGAAACCAGCAGCGCGTCGGTACCGGACGACACTCCCACCGCGTAACGCGCGCCGCAGAATTTCCTTGCCGCCTCCTCAAAATCGGCAACTGTTTTACCGAGTATAAAATGGTTTGATCGGATTACCTTTTTAAAAACATTCAAAGTCTCCCCGGCAATCGGCGCGTTTTGAGGAGCCAAATCCAGCATGGGTATCGGTTTTTTCACAAGCTTTTTCATACAGCCAAGAAGTCTAGCCTTTGGTGTTGTAATATTCCAATCTTTTTTCGTATAATCTTTGGTTGGAAGCCGGATAAATAACAGGTTGCTAACCCTCATATAAAAGGAGTTGTCCATTATGGTTCGTATAACAAAGCCCGCACTTTCGACGATGGCCGGAGCGCTGTTTGTCATATTCATCGTAAACCTCGCCGGATGCGCCGGGACAAGGGATGCCATGGGTTCCCGCAAACTCGAAACGACCGTCAAGATGTCGGAAACGATATTCCTCGAACCGGTGGAACCCGAACAGAAAATCGTCTGGATAGATTTACGCAACACGTCCGACCAGCAGGACATCGATACCCAAAAGATAATGGCCATAATCAAAACAAAACTTGCGGCCCGTGGTTATACGATAACCAACTCGCCCAGGAAGTCGACTTTCAGGCTTCAGGCCAACATACGATACGCCGACCGCGAGAAGAAGGGGCTTACCGAAGAAGGCATGATGATCGGCGGATTCGGCGGTGGACTCCTTGGATCCACCATAGGGGGCGGCCGCACGTCCAGAACGGCGGGCATGGTCGGAGGAGCCGTTTTGGGTTCCGTTATCGGCGGTCTGGCAGGCTCCATGGTTCAGGTAAGAAAATACGTTATCGTGGTTGACTTGCAAATTTCAGAAAAAGCGGCGGGAGGAGTTAAAACAATCTCTGACGGTATGTCGCAATCCGGCGGCGTGACGAAACACCAGGCAGCCTCCGGTAAAAGTAAAAACACCAACTACCGCACAAGGGTCGTAGGCACCGCCAAAAAAACCAACCTTGATTGGCCGGA
>BTTC01000088.1:0-7288 GCA_036244935.1 bacterium
TCAAGCGTGGGGTATACCTGCGTCGGCTGTACAAAATCGTATTCAACCGCGTAGCCCGGACAAAGTATTTCGGCGTTTTCGAGTCCCTGTATCGAGCGTACGAAATCGCGCTGTATGTCGGGAGGCAGCGACGTGGAGATACCGTTGGGGTATACCTGCGGTGAATCAACCGCTACCGGCTCAAGGAATATGTTGTGTGAATCCCTGTCGGGAAAGCGGACAACCTTATCTTCTATCGAAGGGCAGTATCTTGGCCCCGCGCCTTTAATCACACCGGTGAAAAGCGGCGATTTGTGAAGCGCCCCTTTTATTATTTCATGGGTACGTTTGTTGGTGCAGGTGACGTGGCATGGCGTCTGCGCTCTTTCAACGGCAGGAGTAAAAAACGAAAAATTCTTTGGCGGAATTTCGCCATGCTGAACTTCAAGCCTTTGGAAATCTATCGTGTTTTTATCAAGGCGCGGCGGCGTGCCGGTCTTCATCCTTCCGAGAGTAAAGCCCAGCCTTCTTAAAGAGCCGGATAGCCGGGTTGAGGGCGGATCGCCGTAACGTCCTCCGGGTTTTTGCTCCATGCCGAAATGCAATAGACCGTTAAGAAAAGTTCCGGTGCATACCACCACCGCCTTTGCGGAAAGGAAGCCGGCGCCTTCCAGCGCGACGCCCGTAACCCCTTCCTTACCCGCTTCTATGGAGACAACCGATCCTTCCACCAGCGCCAAATTTCCCACGCTCAGGAGCGTATG
This sequence comes from bacterium, assembly GCA_036244935.1. Taxonomy (GTDB): domain Bacteria; phylum Nitrospinota_A; class UBA7883; order JACRGQ01; family JACRGQ01; genus BTTC01. The sequence continues at coordinate 744 of BTTC01000088.1, forward strand.
GCGCATTACCTTTTCGTAAGACGCCGTATCGGCCTGCGCGCGGTTTGCGCGCACCGCGGCTCCCTTGCCCGCGTTAAGCGTGCGGAACTGTATGCCGGTTTTATCTATAACGCGCGCCATCAGTCCGCCAAGCGCATCTATCTCACGCACGATCTGGCTTTTGCCCGGCCCGCCGATAGCGGGATTGCACGACATTTTGGCTATTGTGTCAAGGCGCGTTACCACCAGGGCGGTTTTCATTCCCAGCTTCGCAGACGCATGAGCCGCCTCGCACCCGGCGTGACCGCCGCCTATTACCACCACATCAAATTTTTTATACATTTCAGACAAATTAAAGCAATATGCTTTAATAGGTTTCCGCTGCGGTATTTTGTTTTTTCAGGCGTACCAAGCGGACGATGAATTCCCGCTGGCCGGTACCGCTCCTGTTAAACGCGTAGGAGCCGGTTTTCCGCATCTCTACCCGTTTGTTTATGGAGGTGTCTATCAGCTCGGCGCGTCGGCTGCCTGAAAGCGTATCCCATCTTATTGTGGCTCGGGGGTTTTCACCGCCTTCCACGATAAACTTCCATTGCCTGCCGCTTTTACGGATGTCCGTAGAATATTTTTTATTTGCATTGCCGCCTTGCGGGAAATATGCGGAAAGATGCTGAGGCCACGCTGGGGGTTCAAGCATATCCATGCGGTCGTGTCCGTTGCTTGCCCGCGGATCGACTCCAATTACGTTATCGTAATCGTGGTAGATTCCATCATCCACCGATAACCTCATCGTCCACCCGATATTCTGGACGTATTTGCCGTCTAGCGCGTAAGTGTTGTTCGCCGCATAAGTATCGCCCGCCGCGTAGGCGCTGGCTCGCGATTCGTCGTACAGCTTCGGCTTTGCCGGAACAGGTGGTATGAGAAGCTCTACATCGCTTCCGTAGGCGTTAAACAGATAATAACCGCCGAAAGGTTTTAGTACGGATGTCTGTACAAAACCTCCGCCGGAGAATTCCCATACAGCCCGGCTGATAGAACCTGCGCGATTGGAATTAACGCGGAGAACTTCGTCCCAGTTAACCGGATACAGGAATGGCGATCCTATGATGTTCCATCCGGGATGAAGGCGCACGTAAAAAGGTTTGTAGTTGTTTACGCTTTTGCCGGAAATGAATATCCCGGTATCGTACCGTGATAAAAACCAGTACGCCTTACCCGGCGCAATTTTTTCTATATCCCCGAACTCGCGGAAGCCGTCGCGTTCCAGCGAAAACAGTCTCCAGGCATCCTTGTTGTAGCGCGGGAAATAAGCAAAAAAATCTTCCGGTCGCTGCCGGTCGCTTACGAACGGCGTGGAGAAAATTCGGTAATCCGCCACCCTCGACCCGCCCTTGACGGATAAAGTTTTACTGGAATAACCGACGGGTACCATCATTCCCGTCGTTGCGGCTGGAGTTTCCGTACCGTCTTCGGCTATCGCGGTTACGGCAAAGTAATACGGCATCCCGTTTACGAGGTCCAAAAGCCGGACGTATGTTTTGGTAACGGGATCGCTGTTGAGTTTTATATATGTGCCGTTTCCCGAATCGTCTTTCATGTAAACGTTGTAGGATGACGCGTTATAGAATTTCTGCCATGAAATCATGCAGGTGGAATCCGATACATCCAGCGTCGTCAGGCGGGGAGCCGTTTCAACGGAATACGCGGCGGCGGCAAACGAGTAAAGCGCCAAAACGATAAAAGGAATCCGGCTCATGTTGCCCACTCTCGTTTACATTGTATGTCATGGTGAGCTTGTCGAACCACTAGTGCGGAGAACCACCCTTCGACAGGCTCAGGGTGACATAGTAGGAATGTGCAAGCCCGGCTCATGTTTTAACCCTTTTCAGCGCGGTGAAGAGCGCCCTGATTTTATCCCTTGATTTTATGCCGGGATTTTCCTCAATGCCGCTTGCGAGGTCGATACCGTGCGGATTGAGCGCCGCCGCTTCCAAAACGTTTTGAGGGTTGATGCCGCCGGCCAGGAAAGTTTCCGCTTTTGTTTTTTCGAGTATCCGGCTTACAAGGTTCCAGTCCGATTTTACGCCGGAACCGCCGTACATTTTCGGTACGCGCGTATCGAGTACGAAGGCCGATACGCCCGCCTCGGTATATTTTTCCATCATCGTTAAAAACGTTTCCGCGTTTTTTGTACTGCCTTCCCCGTCAATGGGAAGATGCAGCGATTTCATAATGGCCGCGTCTGTCGATTCCCGGATTTGCCGGATCGTTTCCGGCGTCTCGTCCGCCGTAAGCTGTATGGCCGATGGTTTTAATTCGGCCAATATCTTTTGTAAAAACTCAAGCGGCGCGTCGGCGGTAAGCGCCGCCAGTTTTTCATGGAACTCTGCGAAAAGCGGCTTCGCGGAGTTAAAATTCAGGGAGCGCGGCGAGGATGGAACTTCCACCACCACGCCGCATAGGTCAGCGCCGCTGTCTAGCGAAAATCGTATATCATCGGCCCGTGTTTGGCCGCAAAGTTTTACTTTCATTTTTTATCACCCCCACCTCGGAATTGAGGTTAAACAAAATTTTGTATTCAGGGTTAAATAGTCAGGGAGTTCTGAAAAACTCATAGAATCACTGCTGTCAAAATCAATCCTTCCCTTCTGCAAGGGAAGGTGGCCCGGAGGGTCGGTCGGAAGGGTTTTCCATACAAACAACGTTGTGAACATGGTCTTTCAGAGGTATCGGTTAACGATCTCATCAACACTTCCGGTACCCGCCCCATCTAAAAGTCTAAAAACTTTCGAGCAGTTTGCTTACCTGCTTGCTCCTGTAAAAGCTTGTACTCGCGGCGGAAACGATGTTGCCGCTTCTGGTCTCAACCATCTGTATGGAAAGGTCGATATCGGATCCCTTTTGCAGATCGGCTATTACCCCCATTATCAGGGTATCTACCCCCAGAGCCTCTCCCAGTTTTCCCACGGAAATTTTGTCCAGCGTGCCGGTATAGCTAAGCCCAAGCCTGCTTATGGATTCGGCCACCTGCCCTTCCGTCGGCATCTGGAAAAGCTTATTCAATACCGCTATCTCGGAGAATTTTTTCGTTACGTACTTGCCGAGTTGAGAAGTTTTACCGTTTGAGTTTACGAAATCCAGAACGGCGGCCTTGCGAACCCTCTTGGACGCGTTATCCATTATGTCCACCGCGAGTTGGTCAATCTTGGCGTTGAAGTAAGTGGAATCGGTTACCGGAGGCGGCGGCACCTTTACAGCGCAAGCGTAAGACGCTGCGTAAAAAACCAGGGCAATGACGACCGCGCGTTTCATAGTCACCGATATTTCTAACATATTCCTTCGGGCAATTATAGGCCGCATTGGGTAACGCCGGTTTAACCCGCTTTATTCATGAATAAAGCGGGTTAAAGCAGGTCTTTATCGGAGCGGGCGGCGGAGAAGACGAGCATACTGAGACCCAGAAGCGCTATTACGTTCGGCACCGCCATAACCGCTACAAGTATGTCGACCATGTTCCATATCAGGTCGACTTTCATATCCGCGCTGATAAAAATAAGCGCAACGAAAACCCAGCGGTATGCCAGTGCGGCTTTAAGTCCCAAAAGATACTCGACGCATTGAAGCCCGTAATATGACCATCCGATGAAGGTTGTAAACGCGAAGAGTATAAGACCGACGCTTACGATAATACCTCCCCAGCCGGGACCCGGCAAGCCGATGCCGAACGCGTGAGTTGTAAGGTCTACGGCGGTAAGCCCCGAATCCCAAACGCCGGTCGTAACGATTACCAGTCCCGTTATGGTGCAGATGACGATTGTATCGATGAAAACCCCTATCATTCCTATCAGCGCCTGCCTGCCCGGCAGGTGGGTTATCGCGGCGGCATGGGCAATCGGCGCCGATCCGAGGCCGGCTTCGTTGGAAAAAACACCGCGCGCCACGCCGTAACGGATCGATTCGGACACCATGGCTCCGGCGAATCCTCCGGTGGCCGCCATTGGGTTAAACGCGGAATGCACGATCAGATATATAGCGCCGGGTACCCTATCGATGTGCGTAAGTAAAATCGCCACGCCGCCGATTACGTAAATCATGGCCATGACCGGCACCAGTTTTTCCGTAACCTTGCCGATTCTTGCGATGCCGCCCAGAATTACGAACCCGACAAGGGTCGCGGCGATTGCGCCGGTAACGTGCGGCTGCAGGCCGAAAAGGTTTTTTGCGGCGGCGGCTATCGAGTTGCTTTGCACCATGTTGCCCGGCCCCAGCGACGCGGCGACGCAGCATACGGCAAAGGTTACCGCAAGCCACTTTGCGCCCAGACCTTTTTCTATGTAATACATCGGCCCGCCGCACATCTTGCCGTCCGGTCCGACCTCGCGGAATTTTAAACTGAGAAATATTTCCGAGAACTTTGTGGCCATGCCGATTACGCCCATCATCCACATCCAGAAAAGCGCGCCCGGTCCACCGGAGGCGATAGCCGTGGCCACGCCCGCGATGTTGCCGGTGCCGACGGTGGCGGATAATGCGGTTGTAAGCGCCTGCAGCGGAGAGATGTCGCCTTTGTCGTGCTCGCCCTTTTCCCCGCCGGCGCGGAATAGCAGCTTCAGGGCGTATGCCGTTTTTCTAATCTGGATTCCGCGCAGGCCGACGGTCAGGTAAATACCGGTCCCGGCCAGCAGCAGCACCATCGGAAGGCCCCACAAAAAGCCCGCAATTTCGCCTGTAATAGCTATTAAATCCGGCATGTTAAATCGGCGAAAAGTCTATCATAATCAGCGTGGTTGTGTTTGTACCTTTAACGGGGCAGGGTTGCAAAGTTATTTTGTTGGTGATCTTTAGGGCAATAAAGTGTAGATTCATGCCCAGATTGTTTTTTATTTTTAGGAGGAAAAATTGAAGATCAGCAGTGACAAACTGGAAGAAAGAATTAAAAAGGCAAAAACCGGGCTGGACGGCAAAGAAGGAGTAAAACTGCGCGAGGCCCGCAAGAAACTTAAAAGGCTGCAAAGGCGGAAACTGAAGGCAGTCGTATTACAAAAAAGCATGGAAGAACAGTCCAAAAAGAAAGCGGGGAAACAGGCCAAAAGCCCAAAGCCCGCTGAAGCCGAAGAAAAGTCCGCCGAAAGCTGATGCGTTACTTGGATTGAAACAGTTGTATGTTTCTGGATCTGTCGTCGATTACGGTTCGGCCTCTCTTGGGCGCGCGCATGGGACGGCTGTTTTTAAAGGGGTCGTAAACAGAGCCTACCTGCATTACCGTCTTGTTTGAACCGCGCAGCTCGAACCTTACGACTGCGGGCGATTTTTTGTTGTTAAACCGGAAAGTAAGCGTCCATACGCCCGTGCCGTTGCCGCCGTCCGGCGGTATTGTATCCATCAGTTCCACTCCCTCCGTGGAAAACGGAAGCAGGCTGACGTCAAGGGGCGCCGTTTGATCCGCGGGAGTGACATCGCACTCTGCTATGTACACGTTGCCGGTTTCGGAAAGCGTGGTGCAATTCACCTGCACCGGCGCGGTCGGCTTTGCGCTGACGACCGGAGCGGGCAGCCATATCGCGCAAACAAAAACAATCAGGCCGCTGCGTTTGATTTTTCCGATGTCTTTTCCTCCTTGCTCTTTTTTTCGGCTTCGGCTTTTGGCTTATGGTTTTTTTCGTCGCCTTTGGGTTTGGCGGCATAGTCGGTTTTATACCATCCCGTACCTTTTAAATGGAATGAATTCAGCGATATAAGTCTTTTCAGCTTACCGCCGCATTCGGGGCATCTCGTTTTTGGTTTTTCGGTTATACCGTGTACGATCTCCATATCCTCGCCGCACTTCTTGCATTCGTATTCGTAGATCGGCATTAATACATCTCCTTCGTTATTACACTTCTGTGTTGTTTATAAATAGTATTTTACTACAGGAAGTCAAGCCAGACGAGATATTTGTCGTTCCTGCCGCGTATGGCGTCGAAGTATGTATCCTGCAGCCTTTTCGTCACCGGCCCGATTGATCCCGACCCTATCTTGCGCCTGTCCGCTTCCCTGATCGGCGTAAGTTCCGCAGCCGTTCCGGTAAGGAATGCCTCGTCCGCCGTGTATATCTCGTCCCGCGCGAAATACTGTTCATGCACGTCAATTTCGTAATCCGCCGCGATTTTCATGATGCAATTGCGGGTTATGCCGCTGAGTATTGAAGTGAGCGGCGGTGTTTTGATCGTCCCGTTTTTTACTATGAAGATATTTTCACCGGTGCCCTCGGCAACAAAGCCGTAAGGGTCCAGCATTACGGCTTCGTCGTAGCCGTCCCTTACGGCCTCCTGCTTGGCCAGAACGGAATTAAGGTAATACCCGGTAGCCTTCGATTTCGTCATCGAGATATTGGGGTGATGCCTGATAAAAGATGAAACTTTTACGCGTATGCCGTTATCAATAGCCTCTTTGCCAAGATACGTACCCCACTTCCACACCGCTATCGAAAGATGGACGGACAGCCCTGCGGGGTTCAGACCTATTCCCTCGGTGCCCAGGTAGGCGATGGGTCTTATATAACACTCATCCAGCCTGTTTTTTTT
>BTTC01000089.1:0-7271 GCA_036244935.1 bacterium
CCAGAATGCAATTATGGACGACGGCGGTGGAATCCGCAACCTGGGGATGGCCGTTGCGTATGGTTGGTCTCCCATGTGATGCCCATCGCGTATGCCCAATACCCACCTTGCCGCCAAAATCCGCCCGGTTAACCTTGCCCGCAAGCACCGCGGGGCGTCCCAGGGTTCTGGATACTTTCAGCGAATCGCCGGAAATAACGGCAACGCCCGCTGAATCATATCCGCGGTATTCAAGTCTTCCAAGCGTGTCGAGAATAATAGGCAGCGCGTCCCTGTACCCTATGTACCCTACCAACCCCGACATCTTGCATCCTCCTTTTTCCGGGAAACCAGCAGGAGGTTTAACTGTTCAAGCTCTTTTGTACTGTTTACGCCGCTGAGCTGGTCCGCATCGCCGATTTTCAAAGCCGATACAGCAAGACCAGAGGCGTATGCGATCTTGATTATCTCCGTTAGATAGTATTCGTTCTGCACGTTTCCGTCCGTAATGTTTTTCAGCGCCTCGGTCAAAAATCTGCCGTCGAACAGATAAACGCCCCCGTTTATCTCTTTAATCATTTTTTGAGCGGAATCGGCATCACTTTGTTCGACTATTGAAATAACCTCGCCGTTTTCGCCGCGTACGACGCGCCCGTAACCCGCTGGGTCATCAACTTCCGCTGATAAAAACGCCGCGCTGCTTTTATGTTCACTGGTAAAATCCAAAAACATCCGCAGGGTCTCGGTTTTAATAAGCGGCACGTCGCCGCTTAGTACCATTATGTTTCCGTCGAAAGAACCAAGCGCGTCCACGGCCTGCATAACGGCGTGCGCGGTGCCGCGCTGTTCGGACTGCACGGCAAACGAAACCCTTTCGTTCGTGTTTTCGTTTTTAAGATTCTCTCTTACCATATCGCCGCCGAATCCAACAACGACGACGATCCGGCGTGGACCGAGCCGTTCAGCCGTATCCAGTACCCAGCGTATGAGGGGACGTCCGTCCAGAGTGTGTAAAACTTTCGGAAGGGCGGACTTCATCCTCTTCCCCTTGCCTGCGGCCAAAATAACCACCACCAGATTACGCTTTTTCATTAGCGACGTTATTTTAGCAAACGAGCGGTTAAAAAACTGTTTTCGCGTGGAAAATGAAACTTGCTTTCAAAAAATTTTCAGTTCCTTGTGAATGACGGCCATCAGCTCCATCCGGCTGTGGATGCCGATTTTCCTGAAAACGCTTTGGATATGCCTTTTGATGGTATTGGCGCTTATACCAAGTTTTTTAGCGATTTTTTTATCGCCCTTACCTCTAACGATATGCTTGACGACCCTTTGCTCCTGAGGGGTAAGGCGGTATTGATTCAAAAAGGTTTCGTATTTTTTTTTACGCAGTTTGGCTTCCATCCGCCTGTGATCGGCGACATTGATAAGCATTCCTATTGCGAGTGGGCTTTTTTCGTCGACGGTTCTTACCGGAGCGGAATAAAGAAAGTAATCATTGTTATCGGAAAGTACGTATTCGGCGGTAAGGGTTTCGCCGGTATCGAGTGCGGTGGTAACGGGGCATTTTTCGCATGGACACGACTTGTTCTGAAGAGTTTCGTAACATTTTCTACTGTTTTTACTGTTGGGCTTGCCGAATTTACCCTGAAAGAATTTATTGGAATATTTTATATCATGGTCTTTTCCCACCATGTAAAGCGGTACGGGCAGATTGTTAAGGATTTCATATCTTTCTTTCAAGATTTGCCTGTAACCGGTTTCCGTTTTTTTCATCAACCTGCAACCGGTAAACGTAACGAAACAAAGTAAATTGCTCCCACGCCGACACTCCTCCCAAACCTGTATCTACCTGCGTTCATAACCACTTTCCCAATCAATTACGGATCAGCAAATAAAAATCCTTTTACGGAATGAAAACGGACGACACACCCCCGCCCGTACTCCGTACAGTTGAAACGCCTTCAAAATTTTATTAACGGGAATACTACCATTGGTTGAATTATTTGCAATGACCGATAAGTACTATTCGTCAAATCGAACATTTTTGTCGCATTTGTGGCAAAAATCATACTATCTATAAAAAAAGGGGCGATAAAAAAATTTATTTGCGATATTTTTTTACTTGGCAGTTTACCCGTAATCATCCAGTGCGTTATGGATATTGTGATGTGGGAGGGGGGTGATATTTGGCGTACCTTTTTTTATCGTGAAAACAGACGTTGGATTATTTGGATTGAATTGCGGGCAAAACGCTTTGTTCGGTCGACCGTTACAGGGAAAACGCAAAAGCGGCACGGCCAATATTTGCGGAGATAGACGTAAAAGGCTCTATCCTGGCAGTCTAATGAACGGCTGGATAATAGATTCATACTCAAATTTATCTATTTTGAATTCTCAGGGTTTTGTTAAAGGGGAATAAAAGATATAGTTCAAAAGAATCAAATTGTGGTATTATTTGTTTGTCAAAATAAAATTATTGTACTATGATACGCACATAAAGTTAAGATGCTTCGGTAAAATGGTGTTTGTAGAAAGTTAACATTTATAGTAACCTTGAATTGGGGCTGTTTGCTGAGTTGGTACCAATAACCTAAAGTATTGGTTATATTAAATTAACATTATCTGTGAGGTTTAATCTTATGCTGCAAAAAAGTTTTAAAGATCGTCTGAAGGTTCTTATGAGGGGCGAGCGCCCATATACATGGTCGAAGAAAGTTGGTATCGAGAAAGGATTATTCCAGTATTACTGGCAAAAAGGGAAAATCCCGACATACGAAAACCTTCTGAAGATTCAACGCTACTCGGGTTGCTCTCTGGATTGGCTCTTGACGGGCAGAAGCGTGGCTTTTGAACGGATAGACAATCTGCCGATGGTTAGCGAGAAAAACCCCAAATACGGCGCAAGGAATCTGCGATTGGCGCAAACCATTTCAAAAATAAAGGATCTGTACCAGAAAAAGCAGGACAAGGACATCGTTGCCTTTGAATACATCGTTGAAGCGTTTTTGACCAAAAGAGGTTAGATACTGTATCTGGCGACAAGTGACAAAAAATGCCGTGGTGGGCTTGCAGAACCGTCCTTTGATAAATTCAGGATGACGTTTCCCGAAGCTCAGGACGGCATTTTTTTGTGTCGTTTTTTGTTTTTTTGTTTTTTTGTTTACTGTCTATGCCAGCGGCCCTCTTGTCTTTAACTTAAGCTATAGCGTTTTAAATTTTGGCAGATACGATAGATCTTCCAACAAGTCTGAACATCAACGTATTACGTATGTACATCGTATCTATGGTAAAGCAATATTCTTTAGCTTTGAGCGTTGGGTCTTGATGGGATTGTAATCACCAATCACGACAAATGTGAAAATTACCGTTAACTCTTGTCATTGTGGTCCGTGAGTTTATTTATCGAACGGTCGGGTCGAACCGTGAAGCTGATTAGGCGCCCTTCGATCCTTTGTCATGGCGAGCTACGTTGAACCACACCACTTGGACGTGAGCCGTTGAACGGCCCCCCTCTACTTCCAAAATTAATTTTCCTCAGAAACGCCTCCTTTGTCGGGCATCAACTCCAAAAATTTCAAACTGAAAACATATAAAAGAAAAACAAACGACATTATGCCAAGTCCCTGGAGAGCCTCTACAAACGATACGGAATAATCCGCAATAACGCCGTCATTAAAGGCGCTTGATAATTCATATCCCGGCATGATGTCGAGAGGTAAAACCTGACCGGGTATTACGATTATATATCGCTCTGCAAGGACGCCGATAACCACAAGGAAGCAAGCGAAGATTATCCACGGAATGGATTTTCCCGTAGGCCTGTTTAAAAGGATAAGGAACGGAAAGACGTTACCGCATCCCACCATGCCCAGCCAGAATATCCACGTGTATTTATTTCCGTCCAGAAGCAGAAACCGCTGCGCTTCGTAAGCCGCCGGGAAATAGGAACGCGTTATGTTTTCTATAAAAATAAAATACATCACCACTATGATGAATACCTTAAGATACGACGCAAGATTGTGAACTAGCGCATCGTCAAGTTTTCTGTCTGTGCACCGGAACGTTGCCAAAAGCACTAAAATCATGAGCGCCGTACCAGACGAAAGAGCCGCCGCGATGAAACTGGGCGGGAGCAGGGGAGAGTGAAAAAGCTCCCGCGCTCCTATAAGCCCGACGATGGCGCCGGTGCCGCTATGGACAAGCACCGCCCAGAAGACGGCAACAAAACCGAGTACGGTAACCAGCTTTTCCTTGCCCGCAAACATGGCCCAAAGATAAACAACGCATATGGCAATGTATGTGGAGTAAAGGATTCCGTTGAGCGAGAACATGGAGCGTGGGTTCATGTAAAAGAACGGAACGAGAATTCTGTCCGGGCGTCCCCAGTCCAGAATTATGCACATAAGAGAACCCACCAGCAGCAGCGCGGCCAGCAGCGCGGCCAGCCGTGAAAACATTTTGAACTCTTTTTTGCCGAAAACCGACGAAAGAGCCGAAAGCACAAGCGACCCGGCGCTAAGGCCTATCAGGTAGAATGCCATCGCAATGGGAAATCCCCACGGGACCTGATTGCTCATGCCTGTAGAATAGTGCCCATGCGCGTACATGTTATACGAAGCCCACGCGCCGCCCAGGGACAAAATACCCAGAACGGAAACAAGACCCCAGTAACCGCTGGAATTGCCGTCTATGGTCGTATAGCTTATCGATTCCTTCGCCATCAGATTCCCCTGTAATAAACTTTCGGTTCAAGGCCGAGGTCTGCCCGCAGCTGCTTCGGCGCGTACTGCCTGAGATACCACGAAATCCCGCTGTCGGGATTATTGAGGTTACCGAAGATCATCGCATTTTCTCCCTTGTCGGCGCACGCCTTAACGCAGGCGGGGAGTTTTCCTTTATCTATGCGGTTTACGCAGAAATTGCATTTTTCTACCACTCCCTTGGAGCGTTTGGGAACGTCGGGGTTAGGCCATTTTTCCGTCTTTTTGAATATGAACGTCCTTGCCTTGTACGGGCAGGCTATCATGCAGTACCTGCAGCCTATACAGCGGTGCTCGTCGATCAGTACAATGCCGTCCTTTCGGGTAAAGGTCGCCGCAACCGGACATACGTGCTGGCACGTGGGATGTTCGCAGTGGTTGCAAAGCATCGGAAGGTAGCGTGTCTGGCCGCCGGTTTTGGGGACGGCCTTTACTTTTCTTATCCAGTGCGAGTCGAACCGCGGATCGCCGAACAGCGGGACGTTGTTTTCGGTGCGGCATGAATCGATACAGGCGGTGCAGTCTTCGGTGCACCGGTTGGAATCAATAACCATACCCCATCTATTTTCTGAAGAAGCGCTTTTAGACGATCCTTCGGCACGAGTCTGAAGAAGGGTTATGCCCGGCCCGATGGCGGTCCCGAAAACTACCCCGTAGCCGACTTTAATGAAACTGCGTCTGTTTATCTTCTTCATATATATTTCTCCAAACAAACCTACGGCAGGTTATGACACCCAAAACAGTCCGGTTTTACTCCTATGTATTCGTGGCACTTGTCACAGAATTTTTCCCGACTTTTGTGACAGGATTTGCAGTTGTTCAGGGAATGCGAAGCGGTTCGAATCCCTTCGCGGACCGCGCTTACGCGCTCGTTTAAAAGCAGCTTCTGATGATTTTTACGCATGTAATCCGTCGGCTCGACGCACTCCTTCGCATTTCTGGGACGTTCAAGCTCCGGCGCCGCGGGCGCCCTTTTACTCGCGAATAATCCATGCCCCGCCGCATTGTAGATGGCCGGCGCCGCCAGCAGGAGTAACGTAAAAACCACCACTATATAACCGAGGGTTTTGTTGTTCATTTGTCTGTTCCCAGCACAATCGCGTTGCTTACCAGCTGGTGGACTCCCGCGACCGCGTCCATCGGTATGTCCCAATTCGGTAAAACCTTCGTAAACTGAGCCTTGCAGATGGCGCAGATCATCGCCATGGTGTTAACGCCGTCTTTTTTCATCACCTGTTTGAGGGCCGCCACTTTCGGCACGGCGCCTTTTATTCGGAGTTCCATCAGCTCGTCGGTCAAAAGTCCGCCGCCGCCGCCGCAGCAAAACGTCTTTTCCATGTTGGAGCCGGGATCCATTTCAACGTACTTGTTGCAGACCGCCTTTAAAATGTTTCGGGGTATAGAGAACTGTCCACCCGGAGCGTCGCCCATCCTTGTCCCCCTGGCGACGTTGCAGGAATCATGGAAAGTTACGACGAAATCGTCGTTTGCGCTTTTATCTATTTTTACTCCGCCCCGCTGAATGAGGTCCCATGTAAACTCGCAAACATGCTGCGGTACGGGGTACCGTTTATCCAGAAAATCGAACGGGCCGTTAAGGGTGTTCCAGAAACTGTACGCGACTCTGTACGCGTGGCCGCATTCGCCTACGACGATACGCTTTACTTTCAACTCTCTTGCCGCATCGGAGATTCTTTTGGCGATTTTTTTCATATGATCGTAGTTTCCGCTGAATATTCCGAAGTTCGCGAATTCGGAGGCGTGCGAACTGAAGGTATAGCTTATTCCGCTTTGGTGAAAGACCTTGGCGTAGCCTATAAGACTGTTGATGTGCGGTTCGCTGAAAAAGTCGGCTGAAGGTACGATAAGCATAACCTCCGCGCCCACTTGGTCGAGCGGGAACTTTACGTCGACTCCAATCTCTTCTTTGACGTCTTCTTCCATGAATTCCAGCGTACCGTTAAGCGCTTTCGTCTGGATCCCGAGATTGTTGCCCAGATCGTGCACCTTTCCGATAATTTCCATCGTATATTTATGGCCCGTCCCGATTGAATCCATTATCTCCCTCGCGGCCATGGTTATCTCCGCGGTATCTATTCCGAACGGGCAGAATACAGAACAGCGCCGACACTGCGAGCATTGGTAGAAATATGTTATCCATTCCTTGAGGACGTCTTCATCGAGCTCTGCGGCGTTTACGGCGGAAGCAAAGAATTTTCCGCCAACCGTAAAGTGTTTTCTGTATACCTTTCGCAGCAGCTCCTGCCTTGCTACCGGCATGTTGTTGGGGTCGGCCGTGCCTATGAAATAGTGACATTTATCCGTACAGGCGCCGCACTTTACGCAAACATCAAGGAAAAGCTTTAAGGATTTGTACTTTTCTAACATTTCCCCCATTTTTTCAATGGCCAACTGTTTCCAGTTGTCGACCAGCTTTTCCGGAAACCCCAGTGGTTTCATATGAACCTCTTTTGCGGGAAAAATCTGCATGTTTTTCGCCGCGCCTTTTTTGATCTTAGGCGTTACAGGCAG
>BTTC01000090.1:0-7183 GCA_036244935.1 bacterium
GTTTGAACGTGCGGTAGTTTATCGTTTCCGGTTTTCTAACTTCGCCGAACGACCACGAGCGTATCTTTTCGGGCGAGGCAAGTTTAATTATTACCGAGTCAAAGGCCAGAGGATCTTTAGGCCTGTCAAACAAGCGGAATGTATTTTCCACTTTTCTACTCCTTTATATTCAGATGGGTTTTTAATTGTCTTTGGTCAAGCGATATATCCAGACAAAGACTTTGCAGCTCCTTCACCAAAACATTAAACGATTCAGGCAGACCTGGCTGCAGGGTATTGTCGCCTTTTACGATTGCCTCGTACATCCGCTTCCTGCCCTCCACGTCATCAGACTTTACCGTGAGCATCTCCTGAAGCGTGGCGGCGGCGCCGTATGCCTCCAACGCCCACACCTCCATCTCGCCCAGCCGCTGTCCGCCGAACTGCGCCTTGCCTCCAAGCGGCTGCTGCGTAACAAGCGAATACGGGCCGGTGGACCTTGCATGTATTTTGTCCTCCACCAGATGGTGCAGCTTCATTATGTAGATGTAGCCCACAAAGATTTTTTGCCTGAAATACTCGCCGGTTTTGCCGTTGATGAGTTTCGTCATCCCCCCCTCCGGCAGGCTTTCCTCTTTGAAGAGATTGTTAATATCCTCTTCCCGCGCGCCGTCGAACACCGGCGTCTCGTAGTGTATGCCCTTGCTGGCGGCGACCATCCCCAGAGCCGTTTCCATAAGCTGTCCAACGTTCATTCTCGACGGGACGCCAAGCGGGTTGAGGATGATGTCTATGGGAGTGCCGTTTTCCGTGCGGGGCATATCCTCTTCGGGTACCACCACGGAAACCACCCCCTTGTTTCCATGCCGCCCCGCCATCTTGTCGCCCACCTGAAGTTTCCTCTTGACGGCAACATACACCTTCACGAGTTTTATCACTCCGGGCGCAAGCTCGTCGCCCTTTTCCAGTTTGGCAAGGCGCTCGTTAAGTTCCGCCTTGAGGCTCCTGACCTGCCTTTGCGCGTCTGCTTCTATGGTGGTGATCTCGTCGGACAGGTCATCCTTTTTGGCGATCTTGACGTCGAACAGTTCCTTGCCCGAAACCTGTGCAAGCGCCTCTTTCGTTAGCGGCTTCCCGGCGGGTACAAGCGTTTCCTTTGTTTTAGACAGCACCAGCGCTTTTGCGGCGCTTTTGCCCTCAAGCAGCGCTCTGATCCCGCCGTCCTGCGTTTTCTTTACGATTGAAATCTGCTCGTTGAAATCGTTTTCTATCTCCTCTTTGTCCTTTTCCTCTATTTCCCGCGCCCGCGCGTCTTTTTCCGTACCGCTTCTTGTGAATATCTTCACGTCAACGACGGTACCCTCAATGCCGGGCGGCACCCTGAAAGAGGTATCCATCACGTTGCCCGCCTTCTCACCGAATATCGCCTTTAACAGTTTTTCTTCAGGCGACAGCAACGTTTCGCCCTTGGGAGTAAGTTTGCATACCAGGATGTCGCCGGGATTGACTTTGGCTCCCATCCGTACGATGCCGCTTTCGTCGATGTCGCGCAGCGCCTCCTCTCCAAGCCCCGGAACCTCGCTGGAAATATCTTCCCTTCCGTACTTGGTGTCGCGCGCTTCCACCTCGAACTCTTCAACGTGAATCGAAGTGAAAATATCGCCTTTAACCACATTCTCGCTTATTATGATGGCGTCCTCGAAGTTGTATCCGTGCCACGGCATGAACGCCACCAGAATGTTGCGGCCCAGCGCAAGCTCACCGCGATCGGTCGATTGCCCGTCAGCCAAAACGTCACCCTTCTTGACTTTCTGCCCGGGTACCACTATCGGTTTCTGATTTATGCAGGTGTTCTGGTTGGACCTTGAGAACTTCTTGAGGTTGTAAATATCAACGCTTGAGCCTGCCCCGTTTTCGGAATTGCTCTCTATTTTAACGACTATCCGTTTTGAGTCCACGTTTACAACCTCGCCGCCGTTTCTGGCCAGAACCAGCGTACCCGCGTATCTGGCGGCGTGCTTTTCCATGCCCGTTCCCACCAGCGGCGCTTCCGTGCGGATGGGCGGCACCGCCTGACGCTGCATATTGGACCCCATGAGCGCGCGGTTGGCGTCATCGTTTTCCAAAAATGGTATGAGCGACGCCGAAATGGAAAACACCTGGTTCGGCGACACATCCATGAACTGTATCTTATCTCTGGGAGCCAATGTCATTTCGCCGCCGAAACGCGATATGACCATGGAATTTTTAAAACGGTTTTCCGAATCCAACGGCGCGTTGGCCTGCGCGATGTAATACATGGCTTCCTCGGTAGCAGTCAGATATACGATATTGCTGTTACTCACCTTGTCGTTCACCACTTTTCGATAGGGACTTTCAATAAACCCGTACTTGTTCACCCTCGCGTAAGTTGAAAGGGAAGCGATAAGGCCGATGTTGGGACCTTCCGGCGTTTCCACCGGGCATATCCTGCCGTAGTGCGTCGGATGCACGTCGCGCACCTCGAAACCGGCGCGCTCACGCGCGAGTCCGCCCGGGCCGAGAGACGAAAGTCTTCTTTTGTGCGTCAGCGCGGAAAGCGGGTTGGTTTCGTCCATGAACTGCGAAAGCTGCGAGGACGCGTAGAACTCCTTCAACGCGGCGGTAACCGGTTTTGAATTTATCAGGTCGTGCGGCATACACGCGGCAAGATCCATGATATTCATTCTTTCGATTATCGCCTTTTCCATCCGCACCATGCCCACGCGGAACTGCGACGCAACCAGTTCGCCTACCGAGCGCACCCGGCGATTGCCAAGATGATCTATGTCGTCCGACATGCCGCCGCCGCTGCGCATACTGAAAAGATACTTTATGGTTGCCAGCAAATCTTCCTTGGTCAGAAGACGCTGATCCGGCGGGATGTTCAGCCCCAGTTTCTCGTTGATCTTTTTCCTTCCGACTTCACTGAGGTCGTACCTCTTCTTGTTGAAAAAAAGGTTCTGGAAAAAAGTTTTTACGTATTCCGCCGTTGGCGGGTCCCCGGGACGCATGCGTTTGTATATTTCCTTAAGCGCCTCATCCACGGTCTCAACCCCGTCGACGGCCAATGTGTCGCGCAGGGAGGCGTCTCTAAGCTGTTCGTCTACCGCCAGCACTTCCACCTTTTTTACGCCTTCCCTCCTGATGGTTTCAAGCATCTCCTCGTCTATGAGCGCGTTGGCGTCCAGAAGCACTTCGCCCGACTCTTCGTTTATGATGTCCTGAGCAACATACTCGCCGATGAGCTGCGAATCGTCTACCCTGAACCACTTGATCCCGGCTGCGATACATTTCCGCCCGCCGACCCTGCTGACCTTCCTGCCGGCCTTGATGAGAATTTCCTTTGATTTAGGATCCTTGACGTCTGCTACCGGTTTAAAGCGCAACGTGTGCGACGTCTCGTTTATCTCTATTTCAAATTCGTCCTTTACAGGGTCGTGCCGTACTTCCTGGAACTTGTAGAATTGCCCCAGCAATTCGTTGGTGCCGTAACCAAGCGCCTTTAGCAAAACGGTGCAGGGAAATTTTTTACGGCGGTCAATACGCACATGGCAGATGTCTTTGGTATCGAACTCGAAATCAAGCCACGATCCCCTTGCGGGAATTATGCGGGCGGTAAAAGACCCGCCGAGCGCCTGGGCCGTCTTTCCCTTGTCCTTGATATAAAAAACACCCGGAGAGCGATGCAGCTGATTTACCACGATGCGCTCCGTACCGTTTATTATGAACGTCCCCACGTCGGTCATGAGCGGTACTTCGCCCATGTATATCTTTTGCTCCTTTATTTCACGGATCTCCACCTTGTCCGTGCGTTCGTCCTTCTCTTTAAGTATCAGCTGAACTATGATCTTGAGCGGCCCGGCATAGCTTACCCCACGCTGACGGCATTCCTCCACGCTGTATTTCTTCCTGTCCGAAACTTCCGTCTTGCACTTTTCGCAGACCACCCCAGGCCCGCCAAGCGCCTTGTACTCGCCGCACTTGCAAAACCACGTGCCGACCTCGTACCCAAGATATTCAAGCGAGGCTTCCCCCTTGTAATTCGCTATGGGGAAAATCGAGCGGAAAACTTCCTCGAGTCCCTTGTTTTCACGCGCCGACGGTTTTATGAAAACCTGTATCAGGCTTTCGTAGGACATCAGTTGAGTAGCCAGAAGATTCGGAAGTTCCAGCACCGCGCCGATTTTCGAAAAACTTCTTCTTTTTATCGGGGAGTTCCCCGGAGAGTATTGCTTGACGTTCATAAATAAACTTCTCCCGTTAGCGGCAAAGAAATTGTTTTGATAATTGACCAAACCCGAACGCACCCATCACGGTGCATGCAAACAGGCCGCAGATTAATATATAAAAAAGCCGTATTTTTATTTAATCTCAACAGTTGCTCCGGCCTCCTCGAGTTTTGCCTTAAGAGACTCCGATTCCTCCTTGCTTACCTTTTCCTTCACGTTTTTCGGCGCGCTGTCAACAAGCGCCTTAGCCTCCTTAAGTCCGAGACCGGTAATCTCTCTTACGGTCTTGATAACCTGTATCTTCTTGTCACCGATGGCCGTCAGGACAACCGCGAACTCGGTCTGTTCCTCCGCGGCGGCTTCGCCTCCCGCCGCCGGCGCCGCAGCCGCGGCCGCAACGGGCATAGCGGCGGTGACGCCCCATTCATCCTCGAGTTCCTTTGTGAACTCAACGAGCTTCACCACCGAAAGATTATTCAGGAATGATTTAACATCCTCCGTTGTAACGTCTGCCATTTCTTGACCTCCTATGGATTCTGGATTTTTATCCTTTTTGTTTTTTAACGCTGCAAGTATGTAAACCAGGTTCCTTATCGGACCTGTAAGTACTGAAACTAAATTTCTGGGCGGGCCCTGCAGCCCGCTTAAATACATCGACATTAGAATCTCTCTGTCCGGCAGCAAAGCTATCTCTTTTATTTTTTTGCCGTCGCACAGGTCGCCCTCCACCATTCCCCCCACGATCACCATAAGCTTATGATCCTTGGCGAACCTTGAAAGAGATCGGGCCGGGGCAATCGGATTATCGTAACCAATGGCAAGCGAAATGGGATTGGAAAAGTTTTCGCTCAGCTTTTCTACGACTGTTCCCTTTGCGGCGATTTTTGCCAAACGGTTTTTTACCACCTTTATCTCAATGTTTTCCTTGCGCATTTCGGCGCGCAGACTATCCATATCGCCCGCCTTGAGACCGCGGTACTGCGTATGTATAACGCTGACCGCACGACCGAACTTGTCCCTTAATTCGCTGATCTGCTTTTCTTTAAGCTCTGTGGGCATCAGTTTTTCTCCATTAACCGTTTCATTGATGGGGATATCCCGAAAACTGGTCGGCCACTGTCCACCATTTTCCATCCTCGTTCACTAAAACAAACATATCGCGTCCATCCATATCGATTGTCTGACCGCCCATATCAAAAGACATATCATAGTAGTAAGTCGCCACAGCAAACTTTCCACTGCCATAAAGCTGAATTTGCGGATCGATTTCCTTGAATCGATGGATTTTTGCTGATTCCACAAAGGCCTTCCATGAAGCGATACACGCATCCCGCCCAACAATCCGTTCGCGGGCGGGGGCGGAAATTGCCACCATGTTTTGATGGAAGTAGTCTTTCAGCTTATCCGTGTCGCCCTCCATCGCCCAAGCCTTGTTCATGGCCTGAATGGTCTTCCATACCTCTTCTTTTATCTTGGATTCTTCCATAATTTCATATCACCCCGAAAATGCCGTGGCGTTCGCTTCATCAATCTTGATGCCGGGGCCCATCGTGGTTGAGATCGATATACTCTTTATATACGCTCCCTTCAGCGCGGAAGGCTTTAGACGCACGACGGCTTCAAGAAATGCCTTCGCGTTCCCCAAAAGCGCCTTCAAATCAAAACTGATCTTGCCGAGCGGAGCGTGCACCACGCCGCTCTTATCCACGCGGAACTCCACTTTCCCGGCGTTGATTTCCTCCACGGCTTTTGCGACGTCGAAAGTGACGGTACCGGATTTAGGGTTAGGCATCAGACCCCGAGGGCCGAGCACCTTGCCCAGCTTGCTTACGCTGCTCATCATGTCCGGCGTAGCGACGGCCACGTCGAATTCAAGCCATCCGCCCTTGATCTTTTCGATAAGATCGTCACCTCCGGCGTAATCGACTCCGGCCTCCCTTGCCTCCAGCTCCTTTTCGCCCTTGGCGAATACCACAATTCTGCGTTTTTTCCCGGTTCCACCCGGCAAAACAACGCTGCCGCGCACCATCTGATCCGCCTTGCCGGGATCCACTCCCAGCCTTACCGCCATATCGAAAGTTTCATCAAACCCCGCGAACTTTGCCTTTTTCGCAAGCTCGATGGCGTCCTCAAGCGGATACTTTTTATCATCGTCTACTTTTTCGTACGCAGATTTAAGTTTTTTGCCAATAACCGTCATGATCAACCCTCTACGACAAGCCCCATACTGAGGGCCGTTCCCTCTATGATCCTCACAGCCGCCTCTTCCGACGCCGCGTTAAGATCGTCCATTTTATCACGCGCAATCTCCGCCAGTTGCGATTTCGTCACCTTGCCGACCTTGTTCTTGTTCGGCTCCGGCGAGCCTTTGGCGATACCAGCCGCCCGCTTAAGCAAAACGGCGGCGGGGGGCGACTTGGTAATAAATGTAAAACTCTTGTTTGCGTATACCGAAATAACCACCGGTATAATAAGCCCCTCCTGCCCCTTCGTCTGGGCGTTAAACGCCTTGCAAAAGTCCATTATGTTCACGCCGTGCTGTCCCAAAGCCGGGCCTACCGGAGGCGCGGGGTTCGCCTGCCCCGCGGGCACCTGCAGTTTGATATTTGCGGTTACTTCTCTTACTGCCATATTTCTATACCTTCTCTATCTGAGGAAAATCGAGCTCGACCGGGGTCGCGCGCCCGAAAATGGAAACCATCAGTTTAACCTTGCCGCGTTCCGGGTTGACTTCCTCTATCTTGCCGGAGAAATGGGTAAACGGGCCGTCGATTACCCGCACGGAATCGCCGGAATTGAAATCCCCCTTGTTACGCGGTTTTTCAGCCGTACCCGCAAGCTGATCGCGGCTATGCTTTACCTCTTTCTCGGAAAGCGGAGTCGGCGCCGCTCCGCCCAGGAAACCGGTAACGCGCGGGGAATCCTTGATGGCGGCAAGCACCTTTTCGTCGATG
>BTTC01000091.1:0-7149 GCA_036244935.1 bacterium
ATGTGCAGTGCGCCGGTCGGATTCGCGCTTACAAACTCTATTAAAAAAATTTCGCCGGACGCCGACGCCGAACCACTGCCGTAATCCGAGCCGTCATCGGGAATTTTTTTGAAATCTTCGATCCAGACAGACGGCTTTATAAAAAAATTTATGAATCCCGGGCCGGCGATATTGACGGAATCAAACAGCCGGTTTTCCGCAAACGATGGAAGCAGCGATTCCGCTATCTTCCTCGGAGCCTTCCCAAGCGTTTTTGACAATACCATCGCCGCGTTGGTAGAAAAATCGCCGAATTTTTCATCCTGCGGCACCTCCACGGTGGCGGCGGGAACTTTGGACAGTTCCGCGCCGTCTTTTACGGCCTTATCCAAAAGCGGCTTCACCGCATTTATAACCGCCTCAAGAACTTTTTTGCGCAACCCCGTCAGGCCTTTATCGAAAAAGTTTCCGGCAAAACCTTTTTTTGCTCCCGCACAAGTTCTTTAATTCCCTTGGCGGCCAGAGACAAAAGCTCCTCAAGCTCTTTTTTTCCGAATGGGTTTTCTTCAGCGGTACCCTGAACTTCCACGTATTTCCCGCTTCCCGTCATCACCACGTTCATATCGGTATCGGCGTTGCTGTCCTCCCGAAAATCGAGATCCAGCATCGCCTTGCCGCCTACAATTCCCACGCTGACGGCGGCGAGATAATCTTTCAACGGAATCTCGTCAAGTTTCCCTTCCTCCCTCAGCCGGTGGAGCGCAAGGCAAAGAGCCACAAAACCGCCCGTAACCGACGCCGTTCTGGTTCCGCCGTCCGCCTGTATGACGTCGCAATCTATAACGATGGTACGCTCGCCCAAATCCTCCATCTTCACAACGGAACGGAGCGACCTTCCAATAAGACGCTGTATCTCCATAGTCCGGCCTCCCTGCTTTCCCCTAGCAGCCTCACGCGGGGTTCGCACGTCGGTGGATCGCGGCAGCATGGAATACTCCCCCGTTACCCATCCCCTGCCGGAGTTGCGTAAAAACGGTGGTAATTTGTCTTCGACTGATGCGGTGCATATTACGCGCGTACTTCCCGTCTCAATGAGCACCGATCCTTCCGCCCACAGGTTCACGCCGGTTTCCATCTTCACAGGTCTTGACTGATTGTGCTTTCTTTCACCCGAACGGGTTGTTTTGGCTTTTAACATAAATTTTTTCCATCCATTACGAATTAAGAGGGTTTTATTCTATTTTTACACTTCTTCCCGTTTTGAAGATTCCATGGTCAACCGCCTTGCGTTGGCCGGGGGTATTCTAACGCAAAAAAAAGATTTAGTGGTTATAATTGGCAGTCTGAAGGATTTGACATAAGCCGCATATTTAACTAGATTAAAAAATCACCTATGAATGCTTGCCCGCAGGATGCTGGCATGGATATGATCCGGCGGCGAAAGTGGCGGAACTGGTAGACGCGCCGGATTTAGGATCCGGTGGGCAACCATGGGGGTTCGACTCCCCCCTTTCGCACCATGTTCCGCTTGAACTTTATGGTATTGAACTAACTTAACATGAGGACGTAGAATTTGACCTCCGCAATGGACGATCTTAAAGTTGAAGTGACCGAAGTGCAGCCATGCGTTAAAAGGCTTTCTATCGAAATACCCGAAAAGACGGTAGCGGGAGAATCCGAAAAAGCCTTTCGCGAGGTAAAAAAATCCGCAAGCGTTCAGGGTTTCAGAAAAGGGCACGTACCGAACGCAATCCTGAAAAAAATCTACGGGAAATCGGTACTTTACGATGTCGGTAGACAGCTCATAAACGACGGCGTCAGCGCGGTAATAACAAAGCACGACCTTTCCGTGCTTGGCAGCCCCACCATAGAGGACGCAACTGTGGAAGAGGGTAAGCCCATCTCTTTTACGGCGCTGGTGGAAACCCTGCCAAGCGTCGAATTACCAGACATCTCGGGCTGGTCTTTAACGCGGGAGAGACTCAAGATCGACGACGCCATGATTGACTCCCAGGCCGGTCACTTGAGAGAATCAAAAGCGGAAATGGTTCCCGTTGAAGGCAGGCCGGTTGCCGTTGGAGATTACGTCTTCATCGACTACACAGGGACGGTGGACGGCAAGGAGGTTGAATCCCTCAAAGGCGCAAACCAGCAAACACTGGTAAAAGACGATGAAGAACACGTATTGGCGGGCTTCCACAGCAAGCTGATCGGCCTTGAAAAGGGCGTCGCATCCGAGTTTTCCATTACTCTGTCCAAGCAATATCCCGATCCTGCGCTGGCGGGAAAAGAGGCATCGTTCAGGGTTATGGTTAACGTCATAAAGGAAAAAACACTGCCGGAGCTTACCGACGAGTTTGTCAATGCGGAAACAGCTCATAAAAGCGTTAAGGAATTCAGGGAAGCCATCAAGGAGGCTCTGGAAAAACGGGCCGTTGACGCGGCAGACCTCAAATTGAAAAAGGACGTGATGGAACGGCTGAAGGAAGAAACTGCTTTCGATTTGCCGCCGAAGCTGATCGAAGAATATACCCGTGAATGCGCTGCGGAGGTTACGCATCGGGCCAAAATGAGCGGCGCCGATATAATGGCCCAGCCGGACTTCGACAAGAACAAGTTCGACGCGAAGTGCCGCGTCGTTGGTGAATCAAGGGCGCGTGAATACGTGATAATTGAAAGCCTGGCGAAAAAGGAAAACATAAAGTCGGACGAAAAAGAGCTGAAAAAACGGCTGGAAGAATACGGCGCCTACATGAAGGAAAACCACCCGCAGGCCGATGAAGGGGAATTGCGCCGGGCATTTGGCACCATCTCTTTTGAAGTTTTTATAAATTCGGTGTACCGTTTTCTTCTATCAAAGGTTAAAATTACCGATAGGTACATTGATAGCCGGGATGATGAACAAAATAAAAAGAATGTGAGGGAAAGCAAGTGACTTTGGTTCCTATTGTTGTAGAACAGACGCCGCGCGGAGAAAGATCCTATGATATTTACTCGAGGCTTTTGAAAGACAGGATAATCTTTCTGGGCACGCCGATAGATGACACCGTTTCCAACCTCATCATAGCCCAGCTTCTGTTTCTTGAGGCGGAAGAGCCGGATCAGGATATATATCTGTACGTGAACTCGCCGGGGGGTATAGTTACATCAGGGCTTGCGGTTTACGACACCATGCAGTTCGTGCGTCCGGATATCCAGACCATCTGTATCGGCCAGGCGGCAAGCATGGGTTCGCTGCTGCTTTCGGCGGGAGCCAAAGACAAGCGTTTTGCGTTGCCGCACGCGCGGATAATGATGCACCAGCCGCAGGGCGGCTTTCAGGGACAGGCGACGGATATTGAAATACAGGCGCACGAAATAAACCGCATGAAAAAAACACTGGAGTCGATATACTCAAAGCATACGGGTCATGCCCCGGATAAAATCAAAAAGGACTCCGACCGGGATTTCTTCATGGATGCCAAAGAAGCGAAAGACTACGGCATTGTTGACCAGATAATAGAATCCAGGGCCATTGTCAAGAAAAGGGGCGATGGGAAAAAAGATTAAGCTCTTTGATGGGAGATATTGATGCCCAAGAAAAACGATAACCGTAACCTCAGGTGCTCTTTCTGCGGTAAAAGCCAGGGAGAGGTAAAAAAACTGATCGCCGGACCGATGGTATACATCTGCGACGAATGCATCGATCTTTGCAACGAAATAATCGTTGAGGAATGGAATCAGGAAAAAAATTCCACGTTTGCGGGGCTGCCGAAACCGCACGACATAAAAGAGATGCTGGACGACTACGTTGTAGGACAGGAAGAGGGCAAAAAAGTGCTGGCGGTGGCCGTTCACAATCACTACAAACGGGTAGACTCAAACACTGGGGTGGACGAGGTTGAATTGCAGAAGAACAACATACTTCTGATCGGCGCGACCGGCACCGGCAAAACGCTGCTGGCGCAAACACTGGCCAAGATGCTGAACGTTCCGTTTACGATAGTCGACGCCACGACGCTTACCGAAGCGGGCTATGTGGGCGAAGACGTTGAAAATATAATCCACAGGCTGCTGCAGGCGTCGGATTACGAAGTGGAAAAGGCCGAAAGAGGAATAATCTACATTGATGAGATCGACAAGATAAGCAGAAAAACGGACAACCCCTCAATAACGCGCGACGTTTCCGGCGAGGGCGTTCAACAGGCACTTTTGAAAATTATTGAAGGTACTATTGCCAACGTTCCGCCGCAGGGAGGCCGAAAACATCCGCAGCAGGAATTCCTGCAGGTCGACACCACCAACATTCTTTTCATATGCGGCGGCGCGTTCATAGGGCTTGACAAGGTAATAGAACAGCGTCTTGGCGCGCGAAAGGTTGGGTTTGGCGGCAAGATAAAAACCAGAAAGGATAAAAAGGGCGAAAACATCCTTAAAAAGGCGCAGGCGGAAGACCTCATAAAGTACGGACTTATACCGGAGTTCGTTGGACGCCTGCCGGTGATGGCGGTCATGGAAGAGCTTGATGAAAAGACGCTGATTGAAATACTGCAGCGTCCCAAAAACGCGCTGTTAAAGCAGTATCAGAAGCTTTTCAGCTTCGACAACGTAAAACTGCGGTTTTCGGACTCCGCGCTGAAATCCATCGCGCACGAGGCGGTTAAACGCAAGCTGGGCGCGCGCGGTCTTCGCGCCATACTCGAAAAAACCATGCTGGACATCATGTACGAAGTACCCGGCAATCCTGACATCGAGGAGGTTCTCATAAACGAAGAGGTGGTAAAACAAAACGCCCGTCCACTGATCTCCTACAAGAAAAAGGCCGGCTGATCTGATCGTATGACAATTCCCAAAAAACCTTACAGGATTAAAACGGGCGAAAGCCTTCCGTTACTGCCGCTGCGCGACATAGTTGTATTTCCGCGCATGATGGTGCCGCTTTTCGTAGGGCGCGAAAAATCCATCCGCGCCGTGGAGCGCGCGATGGAAAGCAACAACATCATCATGCTGGCGGCGCAGAAATCCGCCAGGGACGATAATCCCGAACCGGACGACATCTACAGGGTCGGCTGTGTCAGCGAAATAATGCAGGTATTAAAAATGCCGGACGGCACGATAAAAATCATGGTCGAAGGACTTCAAAGGGCGGAGATAGCATCGTTTACCGAATCCAAGCCGATGTTAATGACCGCTGTGGAAAAAAGTTCCACCATATCCGCCGTGATGACCGACACGGAGATGAAGGCGCTTGTGCGCGGGATCGTAAACCTGTTTAAAAAATATATTAAAACGGATAGCAGCCTGCCGCCTGGAATGGAAACGGAACTTGACAGTATTACCGACCCGGAAGAGTTGTGCGATTTCATTATGGCGAACCTTTCGATTAAAACCGAGGAGAGGCAAAAGGTGCTTGCTGAAAACGATCTTGTAAAACGGATCGAAGACATATGCACCCATCTGGAATCGGAAATAGAAATCGGGCAGATAGAAAAACGCGTAAGGGGACGCGTAAAAAAGCAGATGGATAAAACCCAGAAGGAATACTATCTCAACGAACAGATGAAAGCCATCCAGAAGGAACTTGGCCGATCCGACCTCAAATCGGATATCGAGGAGTTGAGACAGAAAATAGGAAAAGCCGGAATGCCCAAAGAGGTTCTGGCCAAATCGTTAAAGGAACTCAACAAACTTGAACAGATGCCTCCGATGTCCGCGGAAGGGACGGTTGTACGCAACTATCTTGACTGGCTTGTGGACGTTCCCTGGTCCAAAAGGAACAGGGACAACCTGGATACCAAACGGGCGAAAAAGATACTGGACGAAGACCACTACGGACTCGACAAAATCAAGGAGCGAATGCTGGATTACCTCGCCGTAAAAAAACTTTCAAAAACCGGGCGCGGGTCGATTCTCTGTCTTGTGGGACCGCCCGGCGTCGGCAAGACATCGCTTGGAAAATCGATTGCGCGGGCGCTGGGACGCCAGTTCGTAAGGGTTTCACTCGGCGGCGTGCGCGACGAAGCGGAGATAAGGGGACACCGAAGGACGTACATAGGGGCGCTGCCGGGCAGGATCATACAGTCGATGAAAAAAGCGGGTTCCATAAACCCCGTAATGATGCTGGACGAAATCGACAAGATGAGCATGGATTTCAGGGGAGACCCATCCGCCGCGCTGCTGGAGGTGCTGGACCCGGAACAGAACATTAGTTTCAGCGATCACTACCTTGAGGTGGATTACAACCTCTCGGAAGTTCTTTTTATCACAACCGCAAACACAGTTCACAATATCCCCGCGCCGCTTCTGGACCGCATGGAAACCCTGCGCATGGCGGGTTACACCGAACAGGAAAAAGTAAAAATCGCGTCGAACTTCCTGGTGCCGAAACAGTTAAAGGAACACGGACTGAAAAACAGAAATATTTCGTTCGCCGATTCCGTGCTGACGAATATAATCCGTCACTACACGCGCGAGGCGGGGGTGCGAAGCCTCGAACGGGTGCTGGCAAAGGTTTGCCGCAAGGTTACCCGCAAGGTGGTGGAAAAAAGAAAGTACAACCCAAAGCTGTCTGTTTCGCTGCTTAAATCGTATCTGGGCGTAGAAAAATACAGGCTCGAAAGCGCGCAGGCGCACAGCGAAGCCGGGTTTGCCGTAGGCATGGCGTGGACTGAAGCCGGTGGTGAAATAATGAACATAGAGGTAAGCGTTGTTCCGGGAAAGGGTAAGCTCATACTCACCGGCAAGCTGGGCGACGTAATGCGGGAATCCGCTCAGGCCGCACTGACCTACATACGGTCGAGGGCTCGCATGTTTTCCCTTCGGCCCGGTTTTTATTCCAAGAGCGATATCCACATACATGTGCCGGAAGGCGCCATCCCCAAGGACGGCCCGTCCGCCGGCATCACCATGGTCGCGGCAATGGTATCGGCGTTTTGCAAGGTGCCGGTGCGCCACGACGTTGCGATGACGGGGGAAGTTACGCTAAGGGGTAAGGTACTGCCTATCGGCGGTCTCAAGGAAAAGGTGATGGCCGCTCACCGCGCGGGGATAAAGGCAATAATCGCCCCTGAGGAAAACGAGCGCGACATGGAAGAAATACCGAAAAACATACGTCGAGAAATAAAGTTTACTTTCGTTGGATCTATGGACGAGGCGCTTTCAGCCGTAATGACAGAACCGGTTTTCAAACAA
>BTTC01000092.1:0-7123 GCA_036244935.1 bacterium
ATATCCTTCGGCAGCATCGAGTTGAGAGCCATCATCAAGGCCCTGTTGTCCATCCGCAAGATTGCTTTTACGTTGCAAACCTGCCCCAGCGCATGGACGCCGGAGTCCGTTCTGCCTGAAGCGGTTACGGCAACCTTTTGACCGGTAATTTTTACAAGGCATCTTTCTATAACCGATTGAATGGACGGTCCGTTTTTCTGCGTTTGCCACCCGCAGTAATCGGTCCCGTCGTATTCCACTACCATTTTTACGTTGCGGGTTTTTTGTAGATTTTTCTCGATCACAATACAGTCCAAATTTAAAGATTTTTACAATAATTGCTACATCAATTGGAACAATTTAGTTGAATATAACAACTATGCTGGAATCGCACTATACGCCCAGATCACAGATTTTAATAAAATATAAATAAGAAGAATCAACCCTAACAATACAAGTGCTTTATAGATCAGTATTAACTGTTGTGAAGGTTGTGGTGTGGGCAAAACGTTAATGATTTGGGCAAACCCATCATCATGTTTTGTGTAATCATTAATATCGGCAACAAGCATAGGTGGAAAATAAAGATATGAAATTGTAATTTGTTCATAGGGAACTAAGATAGGAATTAAAATCTCGGCACCTCCACCGGGAGTTTTTTTAACCTCGTATGGTATGTTGGGGAATAAATTGAAATTGTCAGGTAAAGCGTTATGACCAACACGAACATTGGTTGCCGATTTGCCACCAATATTTCGAACGATTATGCTATGAGTGAATACAATCGTATGCTGTTCGTCATTAAGCGTGAAAGTGGATATATATCCCAAGTAAGTTATTAGTTTTGGACGTTTTTTAAAACCTCTATCTAAGGCAATACCAATAACTGCGGCCATAACAGGTGCGGCTATTGTGGCTAGTAAATTCCAGTCCATGACAAATTTCTATTTATATTTTCAATTATTTTTGTAGATATAACATTTTATTCTTGAGTGAAAAATTTGAATTTTCTGTACAATACACTAGCAAAAATCTATGATACAAGATATATCTTGTCACACAATCCTTTCAAGCAGCTTTGTACTGCGTTTACGCTTCCCAGCGGAAAGTTCCTTTTTGAGATATTTACCGGTATAGGATTCCTTGACCTTGACCACGCTTTCCGGCGTGCCCTGCGCCACTATCATCCCGCCCTTGTCGCCGCCTTCGGGGCCGAGGTCGATTATCCAGTCGGCCGTTTTAACCACGTCGAGGTTGTGCTCTATTATCACCACGGTATTGCCGCTGTCCACGAGCCTGTTTAAAACCTCCAGAAGTTTTTTTATATCTTCAAAATGCAGTCCGGTTGTCGGTTCGTCGAGTATGTAAATTGTCCTGCCTGTTGATCGCTTGGAAAGCTCTTTAGACAGTTTTATGCGCTGCGCTTCACCGCCGGAAAGCGTAGTGGCGGGCTGTCCCAGGCGGATGTACCCCAACCCCACGTCGTTGAGCGTCTTGAGTTTCCACTTTACGGCGGGTATCGAGCCGAAAAAACCTAACGCTTCCTCCACCGTCATGTCCAGCACGTCCGCTATTGTTTTTCCCTTGTAATGAATATCCAGCGTTTCCCTGTTGAACCTTTTTCCACGGCACTGTTCGCATGTAACGTATACGTCCGGCAGGAAGTGCATTTCTATGCGGATGATGCCGTCGCCGCGGCACGCCTCGCACCTGCCGCCGCTTACGTTGAATGAAAACCGCCCCGGCCTGTAACCGCGCCTGCGCGATTCCGGCACCTGCGTAAACAGCTCGCGTATGGGCGTAAAAAGTCCGGCGTAAGTGGCGGGGTTGGAGCGCGGCGTTCTGCCTATTGGCGACTGGTCGATGTCTATCACCTTGTCGATGTACTCGATTCCCGTGATGCCGGTATGTTTACCGGGTATATCGCGTGCCGTATAAATTTCACGCGCGAGCGCCTTGTAAAGTATGTCAATCAAAAGTGTGCTTTTGCCGGAGCCGGAAACGCCGGTAATGCAGACGAATTTCGCAAGCGGTATCTCTACGTCGATACCTTTCAAATTGTTTTGCCGTGCGCCGGTGATCTTTATGAATAGCGCGTTGCCGTCCCTTCTGCGCGCCGGCACCGGTATAACAAGATCGCCGGAAAGGTATCTGCCTGTAAGCGATTTTTTGTTTTTCATAACCTCCGCCGGCGTTCCCTGCGCGACTATCTCGCCGCCGTGCACTCCCGCGCCCGGCCCAAGATCGACCACATGATCGGCCTGCATGATCGTTTCGCGGTCGTGCTCCACGACTATAACGCTGTTGCCTATGTCGCGCAGCCGCACAAGGGTATCCAGCAAACGGCGGTTGTCGCGCTGGTGCAGACCTATGCTCGGCTCGTCCAGTATGTAAAGGACTCCCACAAGCGCGGAGCCTATCTGCGTGGCAAGGCGGATGCGCTGTCCCTCGCCGCCGGAAAGCGTGGCTGACGCGCGGTTGAGCGCAAGGTATTCCAGCCCCACGTTTTGCATAAAGCCCAACCTTTCGCGGATTTCCTTTATCACCCTTTTGCCTATCAGCATTTGCTGCCCGGTAAGCTTTAAATTTTCAAAATAGGAAACCGCCTCCCCGATGGACAGGCTGGTTACGTCTATTATGTTTTTACCGTCTATGGTCACGGAGCGCGGTTCGGGCCGAAGCCGCGTACCGCCGCATTCGTGGCACGGTTCCACGCGCATGTATTCTTCCATATCGCCGCGCACCCAGTCAGAGTCCGTCTCACGATAGCGGCGCTCAAGGTTGGGAATCACCCCCTCGAATTCCCCCAAGTAGTAAAGCTCTTTGCCGTTTTTGTGATACCTGAATCTGATCTCATCTCCGCCGGAGCCGAACAGGATCACTTTTTTCGCCTTTGCCGGAATCTTCGTATACGGCGTTTTGCGCGCATCGAAATTGAAATGTACTGCCAGCGATTCCAGCATGTTCCAGTAATAACCGGAATTCTTCGAACGCCAGGGCTTTATGGCTCCTTCAACGAGGCTGAGCAATTTTTGGGGTATTACAAGATCTTCGCTTACCGTTTTTTTTACCCCCAGACCCGTGCAGACGGAGCACGCCCCGCGCGGGTTGTTGAAACTGAACATGCGCGGTTCGAGTTCGGGATACGAGATGCCGCATCGGGTACATGCGGAGGTCTGGCTGAATTGGTATTCATCGTTTCCGCCCGCCGCTGCAATCATGAAGCCGTCGCCCATCTGAACGGCTATCTCCGCCGAATCCGCCAAGCGGCGTTCTATTCCCTGCTTTATTACAAGCCGGTCGATAACTACTTCGATGGAGTGTTTTTTATTTTTATCCATCGATATTTTTTCATCAAGTTCGCGCATTTCGCCATCCACCCGCGCCCTCACGAAACCTTTTGCGCTTAGCGAAGCCAGCTCCTTTTTGTACTCCCCCTTGCGGTCTTTAACTATCGGCGCGAGGATGTGAACCTTCGTGCCGTCCTTTAACGTCATCAGCCGGTCGACGATCTGCGATACGGTTTGCGACGCTATGGGTCTGCCGCAGTTGTAACAGTGCACCTTCCCGATGCGCGCGAACAGTACCCGCAGATAGTCATAGATTTCCGTGACGGTACCCACGGTAGAGCGTGGATTCTTGCTAGTGGTTTTTTGTTCGATGGAGATGGCTGGTGAAAGCCCCTCGATAAGGTCCACGTCCGGTTTTTCCATCTGCTCCAGAAACTGGCGGGCGTAAGCCGATAGCGACTCCACATATCTGCGCTGCCCTTCGGCGTAAATGGTATCGAACGCCAGCGACGATTTCCCGGAACCGGATATGCCGGTAAATACGATCATGCGGTCGCTCGGAAGTTCTATATTAACGTTTTTGAGGTTGTGCTCCCTTGCGCCCCTTATAATTATACTGCCGCGTTTCATAACCGCTTCATTGTCGCAAAAAACCGGTTGGATGAAAATGGCGGCGCGGACGCGGATGATGAAAAACCCCACAGCAAGCGGCAAGGTACCCGGTAAATTTTAAGCAAAAAGAATCCTCGAAGGTGACTATGATCTGCCACGTCAGCATCGTTTTAAACATATTTTTAACTATTAAACTCCTTGCCGGCAATATACAAGGGGTTTGTACTATTAACGCTTGTCATGGTGAGCTGTCATCCTGAGCTGTTTGCCGTGAGCTTGCCGAACGGTCGAAGGACGAACCACGGCAAGCTGCCCTTCGACAAACTCAGGGTGACAATAGGGACCACCCCCGCGCGCGCCGTAAACCGATGAAGGGAGATAGATAACCCCGCCGCGAGGCAGTTAGAAAAAGGTTTTCTGCGTGGCGGGAGGTTCGATGTCCAGATGCCGGTAGGCTGCCATGCCGGCGACCCTTCCGCGCGGCGTGCGCTGCAGGAAGCCGTTCTGAATGAGGTAGGGTTCGAGTATGTCTTCTATGGTGTCCTTTTCTTCATTCAAGGCGGCGGCCAGCGTATCGAGCCCCACGGGGCCTCCGCCGAATTTCTCTATAACCGTCAAGAGCAAAAGCCGGTCCATTCTGTCGAATCCCATGCTGTCCACGTCGATCATCTCCAGGGCGGCGTTTGCCGTTTTTTCGTTGATTGTCCCGTCCCCTTTAACCTGGGCGTAATCGCGCACGCGACGCAGCAGCCTGTTGGCAATCCTCGGCGTTCCCCGTGATCTTCGGGCGATCTCCTCCGCACCGGCGGCGTTCACCTCCATGTCGAGTATTCCGGCGGAGCGTTTTACTATTTCGGCAAGCTCTTCGGCGCTATAGAACTCCATCCGGTGGACAATTCCGAAACGGCTGCGCAGCGGCGACGTTAACAGCCCCGCGCGCGTTGTCGCGCCCACCAGCGTGAACGGAGGGATATCCAGCTTTATCGAACGCGCCGATACGCCCTGCCCGATGATGATGTCTATATTGCCGTCCTCCATCGCCGGGTAGAGTATCTCCTCAACCGCGGGGTTGAGCCTGTGTATCTCGTCTATGAAAAGGATTTCCCGCTCCGCAAGGCTGGTCATAATCGCCGCAAGGTCCCCCGCCTTTTCTATTACCGGGCCGGACGTGGCGCGTATGGGAACGGCCAACTCCTGCGCGACGATGTTCGCAAGCGTGGTCTTGCCGAGGCCCGGCGGCCCGTAGAAGATCGCGTGGTCGAGCGCCTCTTCGCGCTGCCGGGCGGCTTCGATGGATATCCTGAGATTTTCCTTTATGCTTTCCTGTCCGATGAACTCATCGAACCGGGACGGCCTGAGCGTCCGCTCAAGCTCCGACTCGTCTCCGTTTGCGATTCCGCTTTTAATAAACTGTCCGTCGTCCATCCGCGTCATTATACTCTCTTTGGAAAAGGTCTATTTCATACCCCTTTTTCCTTTTGGCCCAATTATCTTATACTGCAAAAATCCTTCAGCGCGCAGGTTTTGCAGTATAAGGGATCAGGTTTTTTAGTACAGCGTCCCAGCTTGCCAAGCGAGCATATGGCGAAATCATAACGCACCGGGTCGGTTGGGTTTAACGCTTTCATGTTTCGGGTAAGCTCCTCCGCCGCTTTGAAGGACGCCGCGCCGCCGGAAACCAGCCCGATGCGGCTCGCTATGCGCCGCACATGCACATCCAGCGGAATAATCAGCTCGGATGGCGTTATGCTTTTCCAGATGCCGAGGTCGACGGCGTCGCTGCGTACCATCCATCGAAGAAAAAGGTTCATACGCTTGCAGGCCGATCCGTTCAAGGGTGACGGCACAAGGAACCGGCGGCTGGGGGATAACCCCTTTTCGTTCGTAAACATCGCCGAAAACGCCGCTATGCGGTCTTTCATCGATCCGCTTTTCAGGCTAAACGCGTTTTCAATCGTACCGTATTTTTTACAGATTTTTTCAAGGCGGCCCAAAAGCCAGATAAGGTCGGCTCTTTTATGGAAACGGTATTTGAATCCCCTGTACAGCGTACCGTATTTGCCGGAAACCAGCATCCGGTGAGGGTTCGGTCCCAGCTCGTCCAGGATGCGCCTTACGGTGCGGACGATAAGATCCGCCCTGCCGTAAGCGAACGCCGACGCGATGAAAGCGGAAAGCTCGATATCCTCGAACCTCCCCTTTGTTGGTACGCATTCAAGGGGGTCGGGCGAGATCATGGAGCGGTCGAAATTTTTATATAGTTTCTCCAGCCTCCTTTTCAGAACAGTCTTTTTTATCAGAACAGTCTTTTTTAACGGTTCGTTCATGGCGTATCAATTTACAGTCTTTTTGCACGGGAGGGAAAACGTTTTTGCCGTTTGGGAGATGAACTCAGCATGACAAAAGAACGTCACCCTGAGCTTGCCGAACGGCGCGCTAAGACACGCTGCCGAATAATGCCGCTTTAAAGCATATTGCTTTACCATGAATACGATGCGCATACGTAATGTCTTGATATTCGGTAGTGCATCAGTTTGAAAATTCCAAAAAAATCTGATTCACGTCCATGGGGTGGTGTCCCCTATTGTCACCCTGAGCTTGTCGAAGGGCGCTTTGACAACTCAGCTTGTCGTGGTTCGTCCTTCGACCGTTCGGCAAGCTCACGGCAAACAGCTCAGGATGACAGCTCACCATGACAAGCATTAGCAGTAAAACCCCTCCTGCGCCTCCCCTTCTGCTCACGCAAGGGGAGGATTATTGCAAAAACCGCTTTCTTCATGTGCGTATATTCAAACTGATACACTACCTGATATTCAGACCTTGGAATATCTATCGTATCCGCTAAAACTTAAAACGCTATAGACCACGGCTTGCCGCCGACGATTTTCGTATTTTCGTATTAAACCTGCATTAACAAAAAAACAAAAACCCGTTTCGCTACCCTTCAAGCAAAACGGGTTCTTTATTTTTCTACAGCCAAGCGAATTTATGCCTGCTCCTGCAACTCCTTTGATGCTTCTTCGCGTGATTCATGTGATTCGGCATCGTCATCCTGGGCAGCCAAAAGGCGTTCGGCAGGGATGTCTTCATCTACCGTTTCGCGGTATTCGCCAAATATTCTGGCTTCAAGTTCTTTCCTGAAGTCGGTGTTAATTGGATGCGCGATGTCCTGGTACTTACCGTTTTTTCTGCGGCGGCTTGGCACAGAGACAAAAAGTCCATTTTTGCCTTCCACTATCTTG
>BTTC01000093.1:0-7115 GCA_036244935.1 bacterium
ACCTCTTTCTTCCACTTCTAATGCCCAGCTGAGGGTTTCCAGGGTAGTGGGCCTGCTGCCACCGTGAGTATATACTATGTCCTTTCCATCCTGACTTCTGGAGTCAATAGCTACTACAATACACTGACTCCCAAACGTGGCTGCTAATTGGTTTATTAGTTGAGGTTGACCTACAGCGGCTGAATTCACGGATACTTTATCTGCGCCCACCTTAAGCAAGTCCGATACATGCCCCACTTGTGAAATACCCCCCCCACAGTGAAAGGAATATTGATTTCACTGGCAACTTTTCTAACCAGTTCTACCAGGGTCTTCCTATTTTCAATGGTGGCGGTAATGTCCAAGAAAACCAATTCATCAGCACCCGCTCTGGAGTAAAACGCCGCTTGTTCCACTGGATCACCACGGGGAAATTTTTTATGTCTATTCCATAGTCCTTCAGGTTGCCTTCAAGATCACGTAAAGACTCGATGTTTTCATCCAGCTTGTCCTTTTGCGAATCCGCAACGAATATCACGCCGTCAACCCCCTGCAAAACCAGCTTTCGGGTTGAAGCGTAATATATCTGTCCCGGAACCGTATAAAGCTGGAACATTGTTTTCATCCCCCTCACCGTCCCCAGGTCAAGCGGCAGGAAGTCGAAGAAAAGCGTCCTGTCACCCTCCGTGGCTATGGCCACAAGATCGCCCTTGTTGTCCTTTGGCACCTTCTCGTATACCACTTCAAGGTTGGTCGTCTTGCCGCTCATCCCGGGACCGTAGTAAACCAGCTTGCACCTTACTTCCTTGCGGGCGAAATGTATCTGCACTGCGAAAAATCCTATCCCAGGCTGGCCTGCTTTTTCAACTCGGCGGTAACCTGATACAAAGCGACGTTGATAAGTGATAACTCCGCCGTGTTGCTCAAAATCGCGACGAAAATCGATCTGCCCAGATCGACGATTATCATATCCCCGCTGGACGCGCTTACCCTGTAATTTAAAAACCCGCTGCATTCGAGGTTAAGGCAAACGCTGTCGATCACCAGGCACACCGATGACACCAATGCGGAGATCAATTCGTCGTTAAAGCGTTCCGACAAACTGGACTCTATCAACATACCGTCCCGGGTGCATACCAAAGAACCTACTACGCCAGCATTTCCGTTGAACTTCTTCAGTACAGGCTCCAGCAAGCTCGTCATACCAGATCCTCCACGTAGCGGTTTATGCGCTTTTTCAGGGCGGATATATCCGTATCCGTTTCAAGGACGACAACAAGTATGGCGTAAAATACGTTTACGATGACGATATTAACCTCCGGCGTACATACCATTCCCTGCTGGAAGTTGCCCAACCCTATCTTTCTGGTGCTTGAGCCGGATGTTCTGAAAAGATCGGC
This sequence comes from bacterium, assembly GCA_036244935.1. Lineage (GTDB taxonomy): Bacteria > Nitrospinota_A > UBA7883 > JACRGQ01 > JACRGQ01 > BTTC01. The sequence continues at coordinate 1,380 of BTTC01000093.1, forward strand.
TACCGTTGAAGAGAGATTTTCGCTGGCCTTGCCAACCTTGAACATATTTTTTATGGCGACTCCTGCGGGGTCGATGAGGCGTATGGAAACCATACCATCAAGTTTGCTGAAGTGTGAAAGCCTGTCGATCAGCCCCTCGTACTGATGCTGTTCGGCTTCCTTCAATCCCTCCAGCTTTTCGGTCTCTATTTTTTCTTCAGATTCAACCTCCAACTCCCTTGTTTCCTCAACCGGTCTTGCGTCCGGCTTTGCGTCTAGAATTTTCTTTTCGAGCCTGGCGCGGCTTGCCATTTTATTTTGCAGCGCCTGACGAATTTTCATCGCCTTCGGGTCGTTGGGCGAGTTTTCAAGTATGGCGTTTAATTTACGTTCCGACCTGTCATAGGCACGGCCCTTGAGATAAATCTGCGCCGCAGCCAAATTGGCCATATAATGGCTCGGATTTATTTTTAACAGCTTTTCAAAACTGATGAGGGCCATTTTCAGGTGTTCCGGTTTTTTGACCAGATTATAAAAGTTTACTCTAAGCTCACCGTGGGTATACAAAAGGTCGATCGATTCCGGGTATGTTTGAAGCCCCTGTCGACACGCTTCTATCGCGGATTTGATGTCGCGTTTCGCCTTAAGGCTTCTTACGCGCATCACCCATTCGGCGGGCGAAGCATTGCCGCTATCCTTTGCCATAACCGTCAGCCTGGAGTAATGTCAATCGATCTATTATCGGCCCCTTGTTTTACCTGTAAAAGGATTAAACACTATAACCCCTTCATATTATTGGGATAAAAAGGCCGTGTCAAACGGGAGAGGATTTTAAATATTCATGGACGAAACAACCGGCAGATACCGGATAAAAAAACAGATCGGACAGGGCGCGATGGGCATCGTCTACCTTGCGTACGACGACATGATAGACAGGCTTGTGGCCATAAAATCACTTCGGCTGGATAAATCGGACGAAGAGGAACGCAAACGCGTGCGCGAACTGTTCTTCCGTGAGGCGAAAATCATCGGCAGGCTCAGCCACTCCCACATCACGGCCATTTACGACATGGGAGAGCAGGACGACCGCCCTTACATCGTTATGGAATATGTAAACGGCAAAACGATACGGGAACTGATCGAATCCGGCGATGCGTTTTCGCTGCAGGATAAACTGAAATTACTATCGATGGCCGCGCGCGCATTTCACTACGCTCACCAGCGGGGGATAATTCACCGTGATATAAAACCCGCCAACATAATGATACTGCCCAACAACACCCCCAAGATCATGGATTTTGGAATAGCAGGGATAAGGGAATCCGCCGCCCGTCCCGCCGCCAACGATGCCGACAGGGAAGAAAGCGTCATTCTCGGCACGCCGGCCTACATGTCGCCGGAGCAGGTTCGCGGACGCAGGCTTGACGCAAGGTCGGACCTGTTTTCACTGGGCGTACTTGCATACGAGTGGATAGGAGGAAAAAGACCGTTTCCGGGCGGCAACCTTAAAGAGATACTGACCGCCGTGGTAAGCGAACCGCAAAAACCTCTGAAAGAATTTTGCGGGACCGACGAAAACCTGAGCAGACTGGTGGATCGGGCACTGGAAAAAAAGGCCGACAACCGATACCAAAACGCCGACGAATTTGCCGACGCCGTGGAAATGTACCTTGAAACTACGGACAAAAAGAAGAACGCCGAATCGGAGGCGGAACGCTTTTCCTACGACAAACTGAAGATCGCTAAACAGATAAGAAAAAACTATATTTTCTTTTCGGCTATGACGGACGAAGAGCTTTTCGCCATCTTCAAACTTTCCGGCAAGGAAAAATTCGAAAAAGGAGAGGTGATAATCCAGGAGGGTTCGTCAGGATCAAAAATGTACATCATGGTAAGCGGATCGGTTGCGATCATAAAGGAAACGGATGGTAAACGAATCGAACTAAACAGGCTCGGCGAAGGGGACTGCTTCGGCGAGATGTCCATACTGGACAAGATGCCGCGTTCCGCATCGGCGATTGCGAGGGAGCCTACGGTTGCAATCGCCATCAACGAAATTGTTCTGCGCCACTCCAACCCGCAACTCTGCCTTAAACTTTACCGCAGCCTGGCATCCATGATCTCCGAAAAACTGCGCTTGAGCGACAACAGATACTCCGACCTCGTATCGAGAATAAAGAAAAAGCAACCCGACGCCGGTTAACCATTTCCGCAAGAAACCTCACCTCCGCTATCAAACCCGGATTGTGCGGTCGTGGTTCGTCCTTCGACAGGCTCAGGATGACGACTCACCACGAACAAACGTTAAATGGTAAAAACCATGGCAGGCCGCCTTCCCTTGCATCAAGGGGAGGATTAATTTTGACAGCAGTGATTTTGTGAGTTTTTCAGAGTTCTCCCCGCATACCGGAGTTTATCCGCCGCTTTTCATTGAATAATCACCCATGCGGGGTTTTGTGAAAGGCATCGTCAAGACGTAGGCCAGCGTAAGTTCATCCGGGTTTCTGTAATCTTTAGTGCCCAACGGCAGATCGGTTTGCGGCAATCCCGGCTCCCTGCGGTATGTCCCCAAAAATCTGTCCCACCACGACAGGAAAAAACCGAAATTTGAATTCGTATCATTCGTTACTATGGAATGATGGATGCGGTGCATATCAGGCGTTATTATGAGCCTGCGGATTTTTTTGTCCATCTCCTGCGGTATGGCAAGATTCGAGTGGTTGAACTGCGCGGAAGCGTTCAGCACAACCTCAAAAATCAGCACCGTCCACGCATCCGCGCCTATCGCCGCCACCAGCATCATCTTGTACAGCATGGAAAGAAGCGCCTCTCCCGGATGAAATCGCAAAGCGGTCGTTACGTCGAAATCCAGATCGGTATGGTGAACAATATGAAACCGCCACAAAAACGGCAATGCGTGCATAATCACATGCTGGAGATAAATCATTAAATCCATGAATAAAAACCCCGCCATAAAACCGACGGGCCACGCAAGATCCAGCTTGTTTATTAACCCCCAGCCGTGTTCGTCCGCGTATATGGCAACCCCCACGGCCGCCGCGCCCAGAATGATTTTTATAACAAGGCCGTTCGCAACGGTAAGAGCGAGGTTGATGAACCATCTCCCCTTTTTCGAGAACAGCAGCTTGCGGCGCGGCCACTTGACCTCGAGTATCGCAAGCAGCAGCAGCGTAATTAAAAAAAGCGCTAAACGTAAGCGTAAAAAGTTAGAATCCATAAACTGCAATAATCATGTAATGGTGAGACCTGCGGAAAAACTCATAAAATTATAGTTGCTGCGAATGATCCTTCCCTCGATGCAAGGGAAGGCGGCCCGCAGGGTTTTGTATGTACTATTAGCGCTTGTCATGGCGCCCTTCGACACGTTCAGGGTGACAGACCCCGCTTGTCATGGTGATCCATGAGTTTGTCGAACGGTTGAACCACGCGCCGCTAACTTTCTATCTTTTTCCATTTTCCCGATTCTTCTTTAAAAAATCCCGCAAGGGCAAGATTGCCGATTACCACCGCCCTTTTGACCGGTTCCATATCGTCAGCGGAAAATTGCAGCGCCATTTTGCATGACGATCCGATCCCGCGCGGTTTGAGTATAGGTCTGAACTTTATTTTCTCTTTTCTGAAAAAATCCTCGGCCCGCAGCGTTTCGTAGGCGGTATCGAAAACTGCTATGTATTCGCTCACGCGGAATGTCCGATTTCACGAAGCGATACCTTTTCCCGGTAAAGGCAAATAATCCCGATGATAACCGTAAACGTAAACCCCGTAAGATGTATCAGCACGGCCATGCCTAGCGCTTTGCCGGAATCAACCCCGTATAAGCTCAAGGCAAAAATAACCGCCGCGTGATAAGGCCCTATCCAGCCGGGAGAGGAAGGCACCATGACGCCGAAAATAACAAAAAGCGTCATAACGCTTGATATTTCCAGCGACCAGTCCATGCCGAACATCGGCAGGAAAAGACAATAAACGGTGGTGATGCAAACCCAAACCCCTGCGTTGTACAGGAATATGGCTAAAACATGTCCGCCTTTATTAAGAGCTTGAAAACCGTTGCGGAAGGATTCAAAGATTCCCGTCAGTTTATCCGTCGCCTTTTGCGGCAGTAATCCCAACAACCAATACAAAACCCTGTTCAGGATATTGTCGCCGCCGGCCATCATATAAAAAATGGTAAATGAGATTATCAATCCCGAAACCACAAAAGCCCCCGCAAACTTCAGATCACGCCATATATCGCCGGAAATCGATACCGGGTTTGCGAACACTAACACGAGGATCAATATCACGAACATTGCCAGAAAATCGAAGCAGCGTTCAAGCATGATGGTTGCAAACGTTCCGCTTACCGATATGCGCTCCTTTTTTGATATGAGGTACGCTCTCATTATTTCTCCTATACGCATGGGGAATACCATGTTGCCCATCACGCCGATGTAAAGCGCGGACATAAGAGATGTGATCTTGATACGTTTGAGGGGCTCCAGAATACACCGCCACCTTAGCGCCCTGAAGTAAAAAGTCAGAACCTGCATGGCGAAAATAGGAATAAGCCATAACGGATTAACGGACCAAATGACGTTGAGAGCTTTTTGCAGATCCATCTTCGTAACCGCATAGAGGATGAAGGACAGCGAAACCCCCATACCGATGTAAAACGATATCGAATTTTTTTTAAGGGACATTTCGCAAAACTCTCTTCGCTTCCATGCAATCCTCGTGGATCTGTTTTTTAAGCTCTTCTATCGAGTCGAATTTCACCGTATCACGCAGTTTTTTGTAAAACAAAATTTCCATTTCCTCCCCCCGCGCCTCTTTGTTGAAATCGAATATATGGGTTTCGATTCCCGGCACGTCCACGTCAAAAGTAGGAATTACCCCAACATGCGTGGCGGAACCGTGGAGCATATCACGGTATCGCGTCATTGTGGCATATATGCCGGGACCAGGCACGGTCTCTCTCGGCTCGCCGATGTTGCAGGTGGGAAACCCCATGCCCTTTCCCCTCCCATCACCCTTGACCACGACGCCGCTTACGGAATGCGGCCTGTTCATGAACCGCGCCGCTTTTTCCACGTCGCCCTCGGCTATCAGGCTGCGTATCAGCGAACTGGAAATCCTGACGCCTTCACCGATAACTTCATCTATTTCGTAAACTCCGAATCCATGCGCCTTCCCCTCGCGCGCAAGCTCGTTTACGTTTCCTCTTCTTCCGGCGCCGAAGGCAAAATCGTGTCCCACGTAAAGCTCTCTCACCCTTAGCGGTAAAAGTAAATCCTCCACGAACGACATCGGTTCCTTACGGGAAAAGGCGAGGGTAAACCTGGTTGCCAATACTGCGTCTATCCCGCAGCTCTCGATAAGTTCAAGTTTTTTTTCAAGCGTGGTTAAAAGGGCGAAGCTGCGCGAGGGGTAAAGTACGGTGGACGGATGCGGGTCGAAGGTAACAAGCAAAGACGGGCAGCCGAGTTGGTCCGACTTGTGTTTTACGCGGGATAGGATTTCGCGGTGGCCTGAATGCACGCCGTCGAAGTTCCCGATCGTCGCAATGCTGCAGCCGAACTCCCCCTTTAAATCCTCAACGCTGCTACCTACTTTCACAATCGGGCTCCAGACATAATCGCGTTAAAAAGATATTTTCTTCCATCTCCATCCAAATTCCACAAAGCTCCCCAAGTGCAGAAAAGCGTTATTTTAACTCAATTTGACGCGGATTGTTTTTGGGCAATCTCATGTACG
>BTTC01000094.1:0-6921 GCA_036244935.1 bacterium
GGAATATTCGGATGGTTGGTAAGTCCGATACCCGCTAGCCTTTCTATGTAAAGCTCGTCTTTTTTTGAACGCTTCGGGTCGAAGATCAGTACCGGCGAAAGATACCTGAACTTCTTCGACCTGATGCGCTCAATGGCCTCCCGCTTCCATTCGATCGCGCCGCTGATTCCGCGCGAAGTTTCGTGGACGGAATTCCACAAAAGCCTGCCGGCGGTTTCGGCGGTTTGTGAACGGAAAGATTCGTGCCCGTAGTCCACCGGAAGGTCGCGGCGTTGTTTTTTGATTTCACGCATAACGCGGCGTATTGCCTGGCGGTCGATCACCTGCATTCCCCGCTGATGCCTGAAGCGGCCTTTCGGCAGTAACAAAAGATTTTTTTTCATTATGACTTTCCGTTACGATTCGCGCTTTTTACAACGGCGTCGGATTCCGCCGGTTCCGGTACGCCCGCCGCTTTGTAAAGACGGCTCAGGGAGATCGGAACGCCCATGTCGTGGAGTTTTTTAAGATCGTCCAGGCTGCGCCGCCGCTCTTCGCTGTTTTCTATGTCGCAGGTGAATCGCGGGTATGTTTTCTGCTCGCCGAAGTTGGCCTTTACGAGCGGTACGATGAAATCGCGCGTAAGGGTTTCGTCGAGCATGGCGCAGTCCAGTTTCGTTATGTCCATCCTCACGCGGTCGTGCACGTTGCCGAGCGCGTATGAACCGGATGAACCGTGCTCGGTGGTGAGAGTTTGCCCCAGGACGCGTTTGCTTTTTTGCCTGTTGAAAAACTCGATGGCGTTTTGGAAGAGATCGTGCCCGCCGCTGAGTTTTGATTCTATGAACTCGATGGTCGTATCTTCGCTTATCACGGCGGCGGCGTCGGAGCCAAGTTCCATCACCGCTTTTTTAAGAGTTTGGCGCGAGCTTTCGTCCGCGGTGGGCTTGAACCTGCCGAGCCTCAGCGGTACGCCGTAAACGTCCATGAAAGACATCCAGTCCTTTATGGAGTAGCTGGTGAAGAGGTAATACCATGCGATGCCCCTGTAAAGGCCCGCGCGCAGCGGTCCGCCGGTAAACGACCCGTAGACGTTGAAGATGAATTTTTCCCTGGGAAGTTTTGTACCGTGAATCTCTGCGGGCTTCCGGTACAGGGGGAAATCCAGGACGCGGCCCGGCTTTTCGGGATCGGTGAAATCGAAAAGCGACTGCGGACATACCTTGACGGAACTTACGATCAGTGCGCCTTCCCTGATCTCGAACATCATCTCCGCCATGGAAAAACCGCGCCCTATGGCGGAAAGGATGTTGTGAAAAAGTTGCGTTTTGCTTTCTATTCCTTCAAAAACTTCGCTTATGAAATCGGCGTGGCGTTTGGCCGAGTCGTCGTCCGAAGCGGCCAGTATCCTGCGCCTCGGCGTTGCGGCGGCCATCAACCGAGTTTGCATAACCGCCGCAAGGTGAAGATCTTTCTCCTCCATCTCGTCGAAGAGGTCCATTGCGTTTGGGGTATAGCCGGTATCAAGCTCCCTTAATATCGCGGCCAGCTTGCCCGGAGTAAGATTTTGCGATTGGTAGCTGCGGTAAAGCTGCGCATCCTCGGTCTTGACGAGTTCCGAGTATGGATCGATTTTTTTCATATTTTTCATTTCATTAATATCTCCATGAATTTTTTCGCGTCGTTCGTAATTTCCACGTCTCCCGCGCCGAGAGCTTTTCGTATTGTGGTTTTTCGGCAGGTTTTTCACCGCTATGCGCGGCGCGGCATGCAAGCATGACCGCCCACGCGATGTCCGCGTGGTGTCCTGCCGAACGCGCCGCGTGGAAAATGACATTTCCGGAATCGGTGACTTTTTGCTGGACGGACTGCATCTGTTCCAAAACGGAGCGCTTAAGCGGCAACAGAAGTTTTCTATTTATCAAAAGCATTCTGGTTGTTGATACAAGCCTGCTTTTGATTGGGGCGGTGAAATGCACAGGCGTGACCCGGCTGCCGAAACGCGTCTGGATTTTTTCCGCGAGCGGCAGGCCTATGCCGGTTGAGTCTATGGAAAACATTTTTACGCCTCGGCGCATGGCTTCCAAAATTACGTTTTCCTGAGACACGAAGTCGGTATCGGCGAGCCGCACCATCATCCTTGCCTCGAGGCGGTTGGAAAAATCGTCCAGTATGAAAAGTACCGCTTCGTCTTTTTTTCTTCCCACGTCGTAACCGGCAAAAAGAATTCCTTTAATGTTTTTGTCGAGCCAGAGCCAGTCGTCCAGGGAAGGTATTTTATTGATCGATAAAAAACGTAATCCTGATTCGCTGTCCGTGCCGAAATCCGCTATGCAGTTTTTTTCCAGAAGCTCCATTGAAAAGGCGGCGGCATCGGATTCGATGAAGGCGAGTTCCGATTCCTGCCTGAAGGCCGCAATCGGCATGGAGTCGAAAATGGCGCGAATGGAGGGGGTCCCGAAATTTTCTACGCGTTTTTGCGTAGCAAGCATAGGGGCCTCCCGCATTGCGCGTTCGACGTCGTTGCACAGGACGCTGCAATGCCACCACGGAATTTCGTACCGTTTGAACTGCGGGAACTTTCCCTTGCAGACGTCATGAAAAATTCCGCACTTGCCGAAAGGAGTGCTTTCGATGGTGAGCATGTGGCGTTGTGATCTTGACGTGACGTGCAGTGCGCCTTCGTATATTTTTTGCGCGTCCCGGCAGTGGGGCAGTTCTGAAATCCCGACGTCTCCGCCTTTTCCCCTCGGAGCCCGGGAAGCCAGCGAGCGCAGCACCGCGCGCCTGCCGCGAAAGTCCTCGAATACGAGTTCGGTTTTTGAACGCGTTACGCGCTTCTTTTTGAAACGGCGCGGCAGGGATTCGTACATCCGCTCGGCGTACTCGATCCTGCCCACCGCCTCTTCGAGATTCATGCTGATGAAGGTGCCTGAATAGTCGCCGAGAAGCTGCGAGCGTATGAACATTTTAAGAGTCATCGCCCAGCTTCCTCCAACGCGCCTGCTTTTGAGTATGTTTATGAACTTGCATTCGTCTTGCAGGTAGTCCCGCTGCCAGGGGTCGAGCGTTACCGGCCCGCCGTCTACCGTCACGAGGTTTTCGGCGAAGTTGACCGGCTCCGAAAGCCACTCAAGCAGTTGCGCGGCCATTGGTACGCTTGCTGCCGACAAGTTTTGACAGTTCATATCTTTCCCTTATCCTTTGCATGGTTTTGTAATCTTCCTTTGCCGCTTCGAGTTCGTCGCGGTTGAAAAGCGGCTTGATCTTTTCGATAAGCTCCGGCTTTGACTGTGCAAAATCCTTTTGCAGTTCCGGTTTGTTTGAAAGGCTTTTTTCAATTACGTCTAAAATCTTGAGGGCGGTGTCTGCGGAGAACGACTGTTTTTTACCGTTTGATTTTTCGCCCAGCCGCTGCAAACGGAGTTTTTGATAATCGCTGGTGATTTTAAGGAGGTCTTTTGGATTGATCTTTTGCAGGAAGGTATCTTCTTCGTCGGCGTATCGGCGCAGGCAGTCAAAATATACCGCCTGTTCCAGCACCGTTTGCAGGTCGCTTACGTCTGTGCCTTTTTTTATACCCTTGAGGAATTTGCGGACTATATCCGCCCCTTTTTTCTTGAAGACTTTTTTCGTGTCGATTTTTTGTCTGTATTCGTCACTGCTTCGCAATATTTCGCGGAGCGTGACTTTTTCATCCAGATGTTTCCTGATGCGCCGCTGTATCTTGTGCGCTGTCTGTTTGTTTGTGATTCCTTCGGCAATGATCGCAGCCGCCTGCGGGGAGATTCTGTTTTCAGCGCGCTTCATGGGACACCCCCACGTTGATTTCGCTTCCATCAATAACGTCCATCCCCTGCGGCGTTATGCGCGCCATGAAGATAAGGTCGCCGTCCATATCAACCCGTTTGAGTTCCAGAAGCGATTTTTGGGCGAGGTACCATATGTGGAACCTCACTTCCTCCAGCAGTAGATTGGAAAAGCCGGACTGTATGAATTCCGCGTGAATCTCCGCGTCCTCGTTGAAGAACTCGTGGAAGTTGCAGCAGTAAAGAAGTATCACGCGGCGGAGTTCCTTTTTATAACCAAGCCTGGCGTATCGGCTGCTTGAAGGCTCCACGCCGCTAATCGTTACGGCGCCGTCCAAGACGTCTATTCCGCCGGGCGTTATCTGGATCGACAGTCTGTTTTTAGGGGTGAAGATTGCGGCCAGTTTTTTACCGGCGAGGTAGTTGAACGCCTCCCTTACAATCTCCGGCGTAAGGCCCGGATAGCGCTGCTTGAGGTTCCCAGTTATCGCGGCGTCGGTTTGAGGGTGCAGGTAAAGCTCGCGCGCCTGCTGCAGAATGTGTTTCCGCAAGAATTTCTTTTTGGTTCCGCTTAGCTTCATTACCGTTTTACCTCCGGGGATTTTCCGTTAACTATTTCGTAGATGGAATCGATCTTGTGGTTGATGTTCGCGGTGAACGCGCCGAACTCCTGCCTGCTTACGAAGAGCCGCTGGCAGACGCGTTTTTGAGCCGAGATGCTTATGCCGCTATCGGCTTTTAACAACCTGAACTGTTTTGCGAATTTTGCCGTCCATGATGCAAGCTCGCTTCTAATGCGTTTTTCACGGCGTTCCATCATTTTATTAAGGAGACGGTTTGTGTCGTCTATCCTTTGAAAGTTTTCGTCTATCTTTGCTTCGATGGAGTTGAGCGTGCGTTTACCGAGGTAGAAGATAACGGACCATGCGATGCCCAGAATAAGCACCATGAGTCTTCCTAAAAATTGTTCGTTCATCGGTGACCTACAAAAGAAGAAGAATTATTAGTGCGCCGCCGACCGCTGAGACGGTCCCTAAAACATATTTTTGACCCGCCAGCCGGCGGCGCAGTGAGTTTTTCTGTTTTTCCTGTGATTCGTCCAGTTGGCGCGAGGTTCTCATCATTTCGCGGTAGTCTTTCGCGTCCTGCATCAGAACGCTGTTTTTTTGATGGACGATTTTCAATCTTTCCTTCGTCGCCGCGATCGCCTCTTTCAATTTCGCAACTGTTTTTTCCTGCAGCGCGATTTCCTGCCGCAGCGAAACTGCGAGTTCTTTGGTTGTCTCCAGTCGAATAAGCAACCGTTCGTTTTTCTTTTTCAACCATTGTTCCGATTCCAGTTTCTCGACGAGCGTTTTGAGGTAAATTTTGGGGACGTACAGGAAATTTTCATCCAGCTTCACCCTTTCCAAAGGTTCGGCCGCTGCCGCCTGCGGGATCTCCGCCAAGTAGAAAATCAAGGCGGCGCAAAAGAACAAACTCGTCTTCGGAAGCCGTAAAAGAAGATTCATTTTTCCCCTCCAGTTCCTGAATGCGGGCCAGGCGCTTTCCTGCAAGCTCGGCCCTTTTTTGGGATAGTTGTTTTGAATCGTTTTCTAAAGCTGATGCGCTTAGTTCCAATTCGTTTTGAAGTTTTTTAAAATATCGCTCGCGCGCGTCGATTGCTTCCAGCTGCTGATCTCTTTGTGCGATGCGCTGCTCCAAAACCGCTATGCGGTTTCTGTAGGAGGCGACGTGCGATTCCGAATCTTTTTTTTGGGGAAAGAAGATCGTCGTTAAAGCGACGCCCGCTATGAAAGACGCAATCAATGCCGGCAGCAGACCTTTCTTGAAAATATTCATCCGTCCCACCCCGCGTATATCGGTTTCCATCTGGTTATGATTTTTTTGGGGTATTCGAGGTTTTCCTTGCAGGCTTTTTTACTGCGGAACCTTGAGCAGCAATCGAAATCAAGATTTTGGCAGCTCGCCAGTTCCCTGTAAATCCAGCCGATGCCGCCGTTGTAAGCCCGAAGCGTGAGTATCCAGATGTACGACCTGGAAGCGCCCGCAATTTCCCGGTTTGCAAGACGGCTGTACAGGTGAAAATCGTATTGCACCATTGCGCGGATCGCCCATTTCCAATCGAGCCGCACGTCGGATCCGCGCTCAACCCCCCTTTGCAGGTTCGGGTAGGCCTTTAGAATCCATCCGGCTGTTTTTGGCGTAAACTGCGTAAGACCCGTCGCATACGGTGAACGCGCGCTGGGGTTCCAGTTGGATTCCTGTTTTATCTGCGCGGCGAAGGTGGATACTTCCTGTTCCATGCCCCAGTAAAAACGCACCTGGCGTATGAGGAATTTTTTATATTTCAGTGACGCGGCGTCATGGGGCTGCATGGAGTGCGTGGCGAAAACCGACAAAAAGATAAGCGCGGATTTCATATTCCACCCGCTACGGAAAAGAGAATGGCAAATGCCATTGATGCCACCAGTACAGCCTCCGCAAAGGCCTTGATTGCAAGAGGCAGTCGGCTTTTTTCGTCGGCCTGGTTTATCTGGTTGAATGAACGATCAAGGTCTATGTAGGGAAACATGGATTTTCTTGCGAAGTGGAATACCAAAAGTCCGGTTCCCACCACGGCGATTTTCCAGAGTATGAGCCTGATGTCGGATTTTGTGCCGAAAAAAAGGAAAGGCGCGAAACATAGTATGTACGAAGGGATAAGCCGCCTTGCGGCGTAAACGGTTTTGCCGGTTAGCTTCGCCAGCCGGCTTATCGAATTTTCGTTTTTTTCTTTTAAGCTAAAGAGCATGACACGAAAAATAACCGAAAATTGTCTTCAGGTAAAAGCCTGCTGGAGAATTTGAGGATAATGAGAATTTAAAGATGGTTTGGTATGTATTGGTCTACATGGTGGCGGATCGTTGTGATGGGGAAACTGAGGGTTTAAAGCATATTGCTTTACCATGTATACGATGTACGTGCGTAATGTGTTGATATTCAAGTCTGTTTGAATTTTTATCGTATCTGCTAAAACTTAAAACGCTATAGTAAAAATTTTCATTCGGTGGTTTTTAAGGATGATTCACTTTGGGCTTTCGATAAACCGGGAAATGATAGACGGAACAAGCAGGCGGTGGTAATAATGGAT
>BTTC01000095.1:0-6869 GCA_036244935.1 bacterium
GTAAAGGTCTTTACGCAAAGGCAAGGGCGGGGATAATCAAGGAGTTCACGGGAATCAGTGACCCCTACGAGGAGCCGCAGAAACCGGAGCTGACGATAGATACGCAGTACTGCCTGCCCGACGAGGCGGCCCAAAGGATAATCCTGAAACTGGAAAAACTGGGCTACGTCAGATAGGCGCAAACGCGCGCAAACATGCGATCTGAAAAATGATTCTGGATAGGCTGCCTTTCATTAAAAACAGGCTCGATTTCCACATGCGCGAAGTGGTGAGCGGCGCCGCCGTTGCGTTTGCAATAAGGCTTATTGGCGCCGGCTTGGAGTTTGGATTCACCGTTTTGCTGGCAAGAATGCTGGGCGCGGACGGCACGGGCATTTATTTTCTGGCGTTTACGGTTGTAACCATCGGTACGGTTTTTGGCCGGATGGGTTTGGATAACGTCATGCTGCGCTTTACGGCTGCAAACGCCGTCGTGGAGGACTGGAAGGCCGTAAAAGGCGTATACCGGCAAGGAATAAAACTGGCGTTTGCCGCTTCAACAGCCGCCGCGCTGGTAATATTCATATCGGCTCCCATCCTTGCGGAGCAGATTTTTAAAAAACCGGATTTGCTGATACCCCTGCGCTGGATGGCGCTGGCCGTTGTACCGCTATCGCTGCTTTACCTCCACGCCGAATCGCTTAAGGGGCTGAAACGCATCCTTGATTCCCAACTGGTGTACGGCGTGGGCGTGCCTGCCCTGTCATTGGCAGGGGTACATTTCCTTAGCGGTTATTGGGGCGTGCTGGGCGCGGTATGGGCTTTTACCATTGCTTCGGTTATCACGGCTATTGCCGGGTTTTGGCTATGGAAAGTCGCAACTCCCCAGCTAAAGGATATTGAGGGAACTTTTTCCATCCGTAAGATACTGAATAGCTGCCTGCCGCTTTTCTGGGCCAGGTCCATGAGATTGGCTTTGGGCTGGACCGCCCCTTTCATGCTTGGCATCTGGGGAACGAAATCCGATGTGGGTATTTTCAGCGCCGCCTTGCGCGTTTCATTGCTTATGAGCATTTTTTTGTTTGCGTTTAACAGCATAGCGGCCCCCAAGTTCGCCGCCCTGTACAAACAGCGCGATATGGATGCGCTGAATTCAACCGCGCGCAAAACCACGCTGCTCATGCTGATCCTTACAAGCCCGGTTTTCATTTTGTTTTTTTTCACGCCCGATTGGGTAATGAGCCTTTTTGGTTCGAGGTTTTCGGAGGAAGGCTCCGCAGTTCTTGCCATTCTTGCCGTAGGACAGCTGATTAACGTAATGACGGGGCCGGTTGGATATCTTCTCGCCATGAGCGGCAACGAGCGGCCGTTAAGAAACAACGTAGCCGCCGCCCTCGCCCTTAATGTAATCCTTAACGCAATATTAATTCCATTGGCGGGCGTTGTGGGCGTGGCGCTGTCTATGGCGATAAGTCTTGCGGTATTGAATCTGGGCCTGATGTATATGGTAAAGTCGCGCCTTGGGATAATTACAATTCCATTTGCCCCTAAACGCCGTTTAACGAGAAGCTGATGCCTGATGACGTACTGAGTCGCATGCGTTCAAAGGAGTCCATGCCCACGGCGTTAACGAAAGTTGTCGTGCTCTCCTTGCTGTGGGGCATGTTTTTTCTGGAGTTCCAGGTTCTTCTATTTCTATCGCTCGCTATTGTTTGCCTGTTATTCACGCTGATATTCCTTAACCGATTCGTTATGGACAAGATCGGTTTACTGCTTGTCATCAATTATCTTTACTGGATCATATCCGGCCTGGTCGTTGGGGGGATAAATTTGGGAGACATGGCCTCCATCGATTTTTATCATAATGAAGGCAGGATACTTCTTTACTATCTTCCACTTTTTTTCTTTTCCGTAAATATATGCAAAAGGGAAGACACCCTGTTTACGGTTAATGTAATTACATGGCTGGCCGCTGCTTTGATTATTTCCCTGTTTTTATGGCTGCCCACGCATTCCGCCTATTTAGCCAAAGGCAAGAATTTCGTAGGATTTCTTACGCATCACACGGGGATGGGGATTTTTGCTGGTTTGATCGGACTTTTCCTCATCGTGTATGGACGCGAAACCAGGCGGTATGGAATGATGTCCCTCGGCGCCCTTACCCTTTTGCCGGCGTTTGCGTCCGGTTCCAGAGAGGCATACGTGGCAATTCTGGGCGGCCTGGGGTGGTACATGATAAAGTATGAAAAACTCAAATCCATAGTAATATCACTGCTGCTTTTAACGGCCTTCATTTCCATATCGCCATTGATAGCGGAACATGCGTACGAACGGACTGAAAAACTTTTTACCGTGGAGACAATTGAGTCTGGATTGCTGCAGGCTGAATCCGCCGAATGGGAACCGGGTGATGAAAAAGAGGTCGACGCGGAAGGGACGCGCAATTTCCTTCTGAGGGTGCTGTATTGGGTTTACGCCGTAGAAAATATCATCCAGAGTCCCATTGTCGGGATCGGATGGGGGCGGTTTAACGATGTTGATGTAAAGATGTCGGGCGACAGCGGGCTGGTTCACCTGGGGCTTAAAGGCAAGAAAATACTTTCCGTCCTGACGGCGCATAATTCGTATCTTCAGGTACTCGCGGAATCCGGGCTGGTCGGGTTGATATTGATGGGGCTTTTGTGGGGATCAATTTATTTCCGTTTAAGGAGGGCGGAACTCCAGCATCCCGCAGCCTCGCATCTGAACGCATATTTCAAGGCCTGCCAGGTACTGGTGGTTTTTATTCTGTTCGGAGCATTATTCGGACACGGACTTGGTACCCCTTCTCATGGAATTCCGCTGTTCGCAATAATCGGGATTGGCATAAGTTATCACCGAACCAATTCCGGGCGTGATGCGGAATCAATCGGATCAAGCGAAATGAAGTACGCATGCGCGGTAACCGCGATACTTTTCATAGCGGTTTTTCTATACTGCCACGTCCTTGCCCCCCGTTCGATTACCGCACTGGCGCTGACGCTTACAGGCATTTGCGTGCTGTACTTTGCACGCGGCCCCGCAAAAAAATACGCGCTATCCCCCCGTGGGAAACAGGTATAAAAAGCCCGTTTACCGTGACCGTGGGATTATGGCTGTAATCCATGATAAACTGTTACATCGTACGAGGGGAGCGGCCCCGTTCATGTTGATTGGTCAACGTCAGGGGCCGGAGCTTTCGGTGGGGGGACAAACAGCGTAGTAACATACGCGCTGCGCCGGACTTACGGCACGAGGGTAGTTATGAACAAAAAGGTTCCAGTCGGCTTTTTCCCATCATCCATCGGTTTGATTTTTACCGTTGCCGCAGTTTTTTGTTCCAGTCCGTCCGCGGCTGGGATGTCATCGCCGTGGACGTCTTACTTCTCGGCGCAAGACCTCGCGGTCCCCTGGGCAAAAACGATCCGCGGGATAGGCCGAAAAAAAACCGGCGCCTCCCTTATGGACGCCTCCGGACGAATAACCGCAAACGGCTGGTCGGTTTTTACCAGAGTGGAAAATAAACTTGTAGAAGTTTTAAAATCCCGCGACGTGATAGTGCAGATAGGAGGATTACGGTCGGCGAGGAATCAGGAAAAATTCAGTTCGTTCATGGAGCTGATAAAAAGTGACCGCGCCGCATCGTGGAAAGAAACGGTATACAAACAGGCCGTGAGGGTGGCGAAAATTAACGGGGCGGAAAACGGGTTTTACTGGCAGATCGGAAATGAAATCAACAGCAGGCATTACAGCAGGTCGCTGCGCGGATGGGCTGGCCTGCAGGGTAACGCGCATCCCGACGATGCGGCGATAATCAAATATTACGTGGAATATTTTCTAGCGCCCACCGTCGAAGCGCTGGAATCGGCAAGCCTTGGCGTTTACGGATCGCGGGATAAAATTCAGATATTACTGGGCACCATCGCCAACGCAAAGCGCGAGAGTTCACGGCAATGGCTCGATGAACTTCTTGATTACGAAATACGGGGAGACTACGCCGAAAGCCTTGCCGGTAAACGGGTATACGAACTGGTCGACATTGTCGGAATCCACTATCTCGTTACGTTAAAAGACGTCGGCTGGGTGGAGGCGCTGGATGAGATACACGGCAAATGGATAGGCAAAGGCAGGGTACGCGGTATCTGGGCAACGGAGGAACTGGGCAAAAAGCGTGGGAAAGACGGCAGGGGAGCCAGCACCGCCATAAGAGTTGCGGCAAGATATATTCATTGGTGGAATAAAAGCGGCGTTACCCCGGAAGAGAGCCGCTGCAATTTCTGGGGCTGGACATTTGGAAAATCCGGCGGTTCGGGATTTGACGGCATCCAGACCTTGTACGATTTTTTTGGTGATACGCCATTGGTGGAAATAGAGACGGGGCTTACCTCCGACGTATCGGGAGGCCTCGAATCGTACCTGTTTAAATCAGCTTCGGACCCTTCCAAAAGAGCCGTCATAGCATTCCCCCGTGGAAAAAACAGCAGACTGCGGCTTCAAAACATGACGATGAAATCCGCGGGCTGGAGCGCGGATGTTAACGCAACGGTTCATTTTTTCTCGGTTTCAGGACATGACATTTTGCCGGTTTCGGTTGAAAAAACCGACGACGCATACCGCTTTACGCTGGCAGGCGCGGCGTTACTTAAAAAGCAGGCGGTAATCATGATGTTTCTGCGGCAAAAGCGCGGATAACGCACCGAATATACTATATAATTCGGATCTTCCATGAAAATACAAAACTGGATTTTCGTAACAGGTGCGCCGCGCAGCGGTACCACGTTCGTCGGAAAAATTTTAAGCGCGCCAATATCGGTTGACTATATACACGAGCCTTTCAACCCGGATTGCGGCATTCCGGGAATAGATCAACGTTTCCTTTACTTACGCCCGGATGGAAACAGTAACCAAAAACAGAGGGAAATCGCCAAGAACATCTTCAGCCTCAAATTTTCGCTCAAGACCGGTTACTACAAAAAGGACGCTTTCTGGACAAAAACGTTAAAGAGCGTTATCGGCTCCCGCGGTCCTTTCTACCTGCGTATAGCCAAACTGAATCCTTTCCACACGTCGGCGGTAATCAAGGATCCGATAGGATGCCTGTCGACCGAATACCTGGCAAAAAATTTCGGTGTAAAGCCGGTCGTCATGATAAGGCACCCGGTGTCTTTCGTCGCCAGTACGATGCGCCTTGGATGGGAACTGGACCTGACGCCCATATGCGCGCAGGGCGAACTTGTCGATGATTTTTTTTCGGATGAAACGGAATTTCTTCAGGCAAAAGAGCGCAGTACTTTACAGTCATCCGCCGCGTTGTGGCGCGCGTTGAACAAGGTGCTTCTTATGCAGGCGGAAAATAATCCACGCTGGCATGTTGTTACGCACGAGCAGCTCTGCGCGTCGCCCGTTAAGACCTTTCGCGAACTGTACGGCGGGTTGGGTCTGCCGTGGTCGTCGGGAATTGAGAGGTTGATAGTTAAAAAAACTGAAAGTAAAAACCGCGCCTCCGCCCGCCCGGGCCGCGTGCAGGAATTCAGCCGCGACAGCGCCGCAATATTTAAACACAGCATCAATACGCTCTCCGCGGAGCAGAGAAAAGAGATATACGACATCACTGAAGACGTGGCGCAAAAATTCTATTCCAGGGAATCCTTCATGCTATGAAAAAGGGGAATATAAAAGTTTTATACATTGCCGGACGTGGCAGGAGCGGCAGCACCATCCTGGACAATCTTCTGGGACAGGTTGACGGGTTTTTCTCTGCCGGCGAAATCCGGCTGGGCGGCAGGAGACTCGCCGAGGATAGTTACTGCGGCTGCGGCGGTCGATTGACCGAATGCGATGTATGGAGGGGCGTGTTGAAAAAAGCGTTTGGAAACGCGAACCGGGCCGCCGCCGGAGAGATGCTGCACCTGGTTGACATGGGCGCCCGCCCGCACCAGATACCGCAGATGTTAATGTCGAATAATGAATCGCTCAAAAACTCTCGTATGGGCAAGTGCGTGGAGGTAATCGAAAAACTCTACGGGGCTATAGCCGACGCCACCGGATGCGAAGTCATCGTTGATTCCTCAAAATATCCACCATACGCCTACCTGCTGGGCAGGGTTCCCATGATCGATCTGTATGTCGTCCATCTGATTCGCGATTCCAGGGCCGTCGCGTATTCATGGATAAGGCAGAAACAAAAAAATATAACGCAAAGCAACGATCCATTATACAGGCGCAGCGTTAACCCCGTACAAAGTTCCATCAAGTGGAGTCTCGTAAACCTTTCCGCCGAGCTGCTGCTTGGACGGCGCCGTTACATGCGGATACGCTATGAGGACATTATGGTAAACCCGTGGAAGACCATGCGGAGGATTCTCGACCTTGTCGGTAAAACTCCGCCCGCTTATGAGCCTTTACCGGGAAACAGGATTAACCTCGTAACAACCCACACTATATCCGGCAATCCAAAACGTTTTCAAACCGGAACGGTTGAGCTTAGGCTGGATGACGAGTTCAAAAGTAAAATGCGGCCGTCCAGCAGCAGATTGGTAACCGCGCTGACGTGGCCGCTGCTGTATAGGTACGGCTATATCGGCGGAAAAAGCAGGTCGGCGGGCGGCAATGAAACCTAACTTTATCTTCATCGGACCCGACAAAACGGGTTCAACGTGGATGTACGAAATACTCCGCCAGCATCCCGAATGCCATGTGCCGCTGTGCAAGGACATCTACTTCTTTGACCGGTATTACGACCGGGGAATGGAGTGGTACCTTTCTTTTTTCAAGGACGCTCCGGCAAAGGCGCGCGCCGTCGGCGAACTTTCGCACGACTACCTCTTTTCTACCGAGGCGGCTGAAAGGATCGCCAAAGACCTTCCCGAAGT
>BTTC01000096.1:0-6866 GCA_036244935.1 bacterium
GGTATAAATCGTGCCGGCTGGCATCATTTGATTGAACGCAAAAGCTCTTCCATCTGTTTTCTGTCTTCTGACGTCAGTTCTTCAAGGGGAATTCCCACTGTTTTTTTATTCCCGCCGTTTTGGTTCGCACTCGGGATGTTGATGTACTCTCCTGCGCGCTCAAGTTTGTTTTTCAGGTTTTGCGGCGAATATTTCAAATCCGTTTCCATGACGTCGACCGCCTCATACGACAATTTCATTAACAAAGATGCGATCATCGATTCGTTTTGCAGCTTTGTTTTGGCTGCTGGAAAAAAATTCAAGGGGTATAAAATTATAAAGAAAAACAACATGCACTTAATCCCGCCAAAGATAGAGCCTGCGCCCCGGTCGAGCGCCAGCGACGTCTTTTTGAGATGGAGCTTTCTCCTGATGGAAAAGCCGATAAACCTTACCGCAATGAAAATGGCGATGAACGCCGTTAAAAAGGATGCCAATCCCGCAAGGATGCCGGTCTTGAAAATCATCCCGAAAAAAGGCGCAACGAACGGGTAAAGGTAAACAGCTCCGTAATAGGCGGCAACCCAGGAGCAGACGCTGGCGAACTCTTTCACCAAACCCCTGCGCGCGCTGAAAAGAACAAAAGCCAGAAGCAGCAAAACAGCCGCCACGTCGAACCAGTGCAAAGACATCCATTGTATTGTGTTTTAACTGTTAGGCTATAATCAAGCAAAAAAGCGTTCCGGTGCGGAATTGCGGGACTCTATGAACAAAAAAACAAAAAAGAGACGAAAAAGGTTTTTTTGAATTATTGCAGTTAACTCATGCGGCGGGATAGATGAAAATAATCGACCGATACGTACTTGGGCAGTTTCTCAAGCTGTTTTTCATGTCTATTGCGGCTTTGGTGACGCTTTTCATAGTAATCAGCTTTATAGATCTCGTAGACGACTTTCTGGCGCATCAGGCCAGCCCGTCGCTGGTTGTTTATTTCTTTTTGCTCAAGATACCGGAAGCAGTTTTTTTCATGATGCCAATGGCCGTGCTGATTGCCTCCATACTCACCTACTCGCTTCTTTCAAGGAGCCGTGAGTTGATAATAATGATGTCCAGCGGGCTTTCGGCTTTAAGAATCGTTTTGCCGGTTCTTGGCGCGGCGCTTGCGTTGTCCTATCTTTCGTTCCTTAACGGCGATTTGCTGCTTCCGCCGTCGTGGGACAAAATGCACAGGATTTTTAAATACGACATCAGGAAACAGAAAAACGTAAAATTCGGCAAGCAAAACAGGATATGGCTGAAAACGGAACCGGGCGCAATATGGACGGTATCGCATCTCGACGCGGCCTCCGGGAAACTGCACGGCGTTACGATGCTGGAGTTCACGCCGGATATGTCCCACATCAGCACGGTCGTAAACGCCCGTACAGCCTTCAAGGAAGATGATATATGGATATTCGAAAACGGAACGCTGCGTACGTTTGATGGCGCGGGTAAGTTCACCGAAAAACCGTTCAAGAGGAAAATCGTTAACTACGACGTGGATATTGCTGCGATCAAAAAATCCGAAAAGAAAACCCAGGCCATGAGTTTTGGCGAGATACGGGCATACATAAGCCGCATACGCAACGCGGGATACGACGATACCCGATACCGCGTGGACATGTACGTAAAGGTAACTTTTCCGCTTATCGGTTTTGTCATGGCATTTATCGCCGTGCCGTTCGGCCTTAAAACCGACCGCGCAAGCGGCGTTCTGGGCGGGATATCCATTGCCGTTTTACTCGGGTTTGTTTTTTGGTTCCTGTTTTCAATGAGCGTATCACTGGGGCATAACGGAAAGCTACCACCGCTTATGGCCGCCGGCGGCGCGCACCTCCTGTTCCTGTTTGCGGCGGGGTACATGACGATTTCGCGTTATTACCTGCCGTCCGGGGCGCACGGGAAGGCACGGATTTGACCCTTTGCGATATTTTTTTATTCCATATAAGATTGTAAAACAGGGATCATGAAAAAGACAAAAAGAATATACATCGGCGGCGTGGCTATAGGCGGCGGCGCGCCGGTTGCGGTGCAATCCATGGTCAACCGCCCCCCGCACGACGCCGACGCCATTTTGGAGCAGGTCAACCAGCTCAAAAATGTAGATTGCGAGATCGTCCGCCTGGCTCTGCCGGACGAAGAAGCGGCGGTGGTATTCAAAACAGTGCGTAAGCGAAGTCCGCTGCCTCTTATAGCCGACATACACTTCGACTTCAGACTTGCGCTTGCCGCAATCGACGCGGGCGCCGACGGCCTGAGACTTAACCCCGGCAACATAGGATCGCGCGAAAAGGTAGAGCGGGTCGTAAAGGCGGCGGCGGATAAGGGCGTGCCGATCCGCATAGGCGTAAACGCCGGTTCCATATCAAAGGAAAAACTGAAAAAATACGGCGGCCCGACGGTTGACGCCATGGTGGAAAGCGCGCTCGAACACGTTGCGATACTCGAAAATTTGAATTTCGATCTTATAAAAATATCCATAAAGGCTTCAAGCGTACCAAAAACCGTTGCGGCTTACAGGAAACTTTCATCGGTAGTGGACTACCCGCTGCACGTCGGCATATCGGAAGCCGGCTCCGCTTTCGGCGGTACCATAAAGTCGGCGGCGGGCATAGGCATACTGCTAAGCGAGGGTATAGGCGACACGGTACGGGTGTCGCTGACGGCCGATCCTCTGCTTGAGGTAAGGACCGCTTACGAAATCCTCAAGGCGCTCGATATACGCCGGATTACGCCCGAAATAATCTCATGCCCCACCTGCGGAAGGTGTGAGATAGACCTGATGGATATAACGCGCAGAGCCGAACAGAAGATAGCCCGCCTTAAAAAACCGATAAAGGTTGCCATAATGGGATGCGTGGTTAACGGTCCCGGAGAGGCCAGAGAAGCGGATATCGGTATCGCGGGCGGAAACGGCGAGGGGCTTCTTTTCAAAAACGGCCGAATACTGCGGAAAGTGAACGAGGAAGATCTTCTTGACGCCTTGATTGAAGAAGTGGGGAAAATGTGAAAATAAGCCGCTACTTCATGCCTACGCTGCGCGAAGACCCGGCTGACGCGGAAATCATAAGCCACAAGCTCATGGTACGCGCGGGTATGATCCGCAAAATTGCCGCCGGAATATACGACTACCTTCCGTTGGGGCTGCGCGTGCTGCGTAAGGTGGAAAACATCGTGCGCGAAGAGATGAACCGCGCGGGTTCGATAGAGGTGCTTCTTCCGTCGATTATCCCCGCCGATTTGTGGAAGGAAACCGGCCGCTGGGATGTTTACGGAAAGGAGCTGCTGCGCGTTAAGGACAGGCACGAAAACGATTTCTGCTACGGCCCTACGCACGAGGAGGCGATGACCGACCTCGTGCGGCGCGACGTAAAATCCTATAAGCAGCTGCCTGTTATCCTTTACCAGATACAAACGAAGTTCCGCGATGAAATCCGCCCGCGTTTCGGCTTGATGAGGGGACGTGAGTTCATAATGAAGGACGCTTACAGCTTCGACCGGGATGAAGAATCGGCCGCAGAAAGCTACCGCAAGATGTTCCGTGCCTACGAACGGATATTCAAAAGATGCGGGCTTGAATTCCGCGCTGTGGAAGCCGCTACGGGTCAAATAGGCGGAAGCTCATCACATGAGTTCATGGTACTGGCCGATTCCGGCGAGGATTGTATCGTTTCGTGCCAAAAATGCGGTTATGCCTCCAACATAGAAAAGGCTGACGTTCTTTCCGAAAATATCACCAGGATGGACAAGACGATGCCGCCGACGATAAAGGTGAAAACGCCGGGTAAAAGAACGATCGATGAGGTATCGAAGTTTTTAAAAAAGGAGCCCAGGGATTTTATTAAAACTCTTATATATACGGTTGGGGGCAATAACGGCGAGGCGTGCGCGGTTTTGCTGCGCGGTGATTATGAGGTTAACGAAACCAAGCTGGCCCGGCTGCTTGAAACCGACCAGTTGGAAATGGCGTCTCCGGAAAAAGTAAAGGAAATCACAAACGCTTCGGTAGGTTTTGCCGGCCCGAAGGGACTCAAATGCAGGATTGTTGCGGACTTTTCCATAAAGGGTTTCGCAAACGGCGTTTCCGGCGCGAACGAGGACGATTTCCACGTTTTAAACGTTTTCGAGGGACGGGATTTCAGGGTGAAAATTTACGGCGACATACGTAACGTAATACAAGGCGACGCCTGCCCGCGCTGCGCTGAAAGTATTCTTTCGTTCCACCGGGGAATAGAAGTGGGACACGTGTTCCGGCTCGGCACAAAGTACAGCAAGGCCATGAAGGCGGTGTTTCTCGACCCGAACGGAAAAAAGAAAACCATAGTAATGGGCACATACGGCATCGGCATAGCCCGCATCGCCGCGGCTGCCATCGAGCAGCGCCACGACGATCACGGAATAGAATGGCCGTTTTCAATCGCGCCGTTTCATATAATCATACTTCCGCTTAACAAAAACGACAAAAAGGTGGCGGATACCGCGGCGTCCATGGAGGAGGAGCTTGAAAATGCAGGTTATGAAGTTCTGCTGGACGACCGTGACGAACGCGCCGGAATAAAATTCAACGATGCCGACCTTATAGGCGTCCCGCTCCAGATCGTCGTTGGGTCCAGGGGGCTGAAAAACGGTGAGATCGAGATCAAGATAAGAAAAGACGGCCGGAAGATGCATGTAAAGCTGGACGACCTGAAAGAGAAGCTGACGGAGATTATTTCGGAACTCAAAGCGGGTTAGGAGACCGATTCATTACGGTAAATGTTCGACGGGCAGACGCCTTGCTTATGGATAAATATTAAAAGTTTGACTTGCCTTAACTTATTTAGAAAAATAGACTATATATGCGCGAGGAACTGAGTTCTTATTTCGGGGAAGGAATCAGCATGAAAGGCGTTCTCCGGTTCAAGGGAGCGTTTCGGTTCGACGGTAATTTCAGCGGTGAGATAATTACGGACGACACCCTGATAGTCGGCAATTCGGCAAAACTGGAAGCCAATCTGGATGTCGGCATACTCTACAACATGGGCGAGATCAAAGGCGACATTCATGCGTCGAAAAAAGTTTCCATCATGGCCGGCAGCCGTGTTGCCGGCAACATAGATACCCCGATGCTGGTCGCGGAAGAGGGGGCTGTTTTTACTGGAAGCTGCATGATGCCTGAAACGCCGCCTGCGGTGAGTGAAACCGATAAAGTGGATTTGAAGCAGCAAAAAGCCCTTATGGAATCGTTCCCCGAAATGATGCCGAAAACCCCAAAGGCTTCCGGCTTGCCTGGCGGCGTAGAGCTGCCCGCATTCACAAGCGGTAAAAAAAGGAAAACGGCTATTGCCGCGGCGGCTGCATTGCTCCTGACGGGTTCGTCCGTGTTCTACTTCATTCATGTATCAAAAAATGAAATCCTTTCCAACTCCCTTTCCCGTTTAATTTATGAAAAGTTTGCACAAAACGACGTGGAAAAGCTGGCGAAAATAGGTATGACGTACATTGAAGAACAAAAATTCAAAAAGTCCGTAAGGGTTCACGCGAGGTTGAAAAATCTTTTACGCGGAGACAAAAGCGTTTCGCTGAAACTTGCCCAATCGCTGGAAATGATCGGCAAGACGGACGAGGCTATTGCATATTACGAGGACGCCTTTAAAGCGTTCCCCGATAGATTGGATATAGTGGGCAGGCTCAAGAGTTACTACACCGCAAACAGTGATGTTCCCAAGCTGATAGGCCTGCAGAAACGGATTGTAATACGAAACCCCGAAAACAGAGCCGATGCCGCTTTGCTGTTCGACCTTTATAAAAACGATAACCAGCTTGAAGAGGCTTTAAACCTTTATGTATCGAACCTTGCGTCGATGCCCATGACCGCGTCGGATTATCTTATTACCGGCAAACTGGAAAAACGCCTCGACAGGATGAAAGACGCCATAAAGTCGCTTTCGTCAGCCATTGCCGCGAACTCGGCTGACATCGAAAGTTATCTTGAACTTGCATACGCTTACCACAAAGCAGGGCTGGAATACAAAGCGATGAGGAAGTTCTACACCGTCGCCACCATGAACCCCGACCATGTGGAGGCGCTTAACAACAAGGGGTTCAGATACCTGAAATTAGGCAGGACCGACAAGGCGCTTGAGTTTTTTAATATGGCCCAGATACAGGATGAAGAAAATCTCCGGTCATGGCTGGGCATTGCCACAACGTATTCGAGGCGCGGCGACGGAGAAATGGCCGAACGTTATTGCAGGAAAATTCTTGCCGTGGATCCGGACTATAGCCCCGCGCTGAACAGGCTTGCGTGGGTTTATGCTCAGGACAACAGGAACCTGGATCAGGCAAAAGACTATTCCCTCGCTTCCATGAAATACTACAACGGTCTGCCCGAATATCTGGATACCTTATCCGAGGTTTACTACAAAAAAAAGGAGTATAAAAAGGCCGTTACGTATATGAAGTACGCGATTAAGGCCCAGCCGGGCAATAAGTACTTCCGAACGCAAATGAGAAAATTCAAGGTCGCAATAAACAAATCCAAACCGGTGGCAAGAACGAGGCGTCGTAATGTAATCAAACCGCGCAGGGTCGTTACAGAGCAAACCGAATCAAAACCGGCTGAAGCGTCAGGGCAGTCTGTAGCGGGTACTGCAAACCGGGTGGGAGCATCCTCTGCCCCGCCCCCCGCCACTTCGACTGCGGCTGAGGCCGCCGCAGGCATGGAGGCGGCGTCCGAACAGCGGGTTGATGGAACTCCCAAACCGGCGGGAGCATCCGCCCCGCCCCCCGCCACTTCGACTGCGGCTGAGGCCGCCGCAGGCATGGAGGCGGCGTCCGAACAGCGGGTTGATGGAACTCCCAAACCG
>BTTC01000097.1:0-6703 GCA_036244935.1 bacterium
ACAATTTTCTTTTTATAGCGTTTCAAGCTCTGGCAGATACGATAGATTTTCCAACAGGTCTGAATATCAAGACATTACGTATGCGCATCGTATTCATGGTAAAGCAATATGCTTTAAATCAGTCGGCGGACTTCCTTAATCAATCCGTAAAAAAGGTTCTTTTCGCTTTTGCTCAGGTTCGCGCGGTCGAATATATTTTGTAATTTATTGTAAATCGCCGGAGAGTCGAAACCGAGCTGGGCGAAAAGAGCGCTGAATTTTTCATAAAACCTGCGCCTTTCTTCCAGCGAAAGATTTATTTTTTCCGGCGGCGGCCCGGACGTGGTCTCACTATGGAATTCCTCCATGATGCGCAGCTTCAGCTCCATGCATACCATCGCCACGGATTGCGCCAGGTTTACGGATGGAAATTCCCGCACAACCGGAAGCCGTATGATTCCACCGCACCTGTCAACGTCCTTACGCTTGAGACCGTACTTTTCCGATCCGAATAAAATAGCCACGCGGTTATGTTTTGCCATGTCCGCTATCTGCTTTGCGCCTTCCCGCAATTCCAGGGCGGTATCTTGTTTCATCCTTCGGGAGGTTGCAAAAACGACGTGATAACTGGAAACGGCATCTTCAAGGGAGTCGTGTATCTTTGAATTTTCCAGCAGGTCTTCCGCTCCCTGAATCATCATAATGCTGGAAAGATGGCCGAGCATAGTGGGGGAAACGATATGCAGATTTTTGTAACCGAGGTTTTTCATTACGCGGCACACCGATCCAATGTTGGCGGCGTGGCGCGTACGGTCGAGTATTATTCCGATGCTTTTATACAATACATTCATGCCGTCATTAATACTTTTTTACGATTTTGCGAGCTGCCGCCGCACCCCCTTTTTTTATGCCGATAAGTAAAGCGGTTTGACGCCGGGCTACGCCGCAGGGGGGCCATAGCGTTTCAAGTTTCAGCAGATACGATAGATATTCCAAGGTCTGAATATCAAGACATTACGCATGTAGATCGTATCCATGGTAAAGCAATATGCTTTAAGCCTTGCCGTGGCACTTCTTGTATTTTTTGCCGGAACCGCACGGGCATGGTTCGTTGCGTCCCACTTTTCTGCCGGAGCGTTTTTGAGTTACAACTTTTGTTTCCTCGCTTTGACCACGACCTTCCACCATGCTTGTCTGCCGCCGTCTTTGCAGCGTGGAGCTTTCGGAGCCTTTTTCCACCTGCACGCGGAAGAGCAGTGAGGAAACCTCGTCGCGGAAGCGCGCGATCATATCCTGAAAGAGCGTATGCCCCTCGCGTTTATATTCGTTTAGCGGATTTTTCTGAGCGTATCCTCGGAAACCGATGCCCTCCTTAAGATGATCCATCGCAAGCAGATGGTCTTTCCACTGCGAGTCTATGACGTTAAGCATGATGTACTGCTCGAACCTGCGCATCTGCGCCTCTCCGATTGCGGTTTCCTTTTCCTTGTAAATTTCATCTATTGTCTGTTCCAGCGCGGATATGATGTCATCCTGAATCATCGTATCGAAATCAAGCTGCGTCTTTCCGATAGTGACGTTCTTGTTCTCGTCCACTATCAAGTCGATTCCGAAATGCGGAGACAGCCGGGATTTCAGACTCTCCATATCCCATTCGTCGGGATGCGCTTTTTCCGGCGCGGCTTCGTATACCATGTCTTCCGCGATATCCTTCGATATATTGAGCACCTCCGACCTGAGGTCCTGGCCTTCAAGTATCGTCCTGCGCTGGCTGTACAAAACTTCCCTTTGCTTGTTCATGATGTCGTCGTATTCGAGCAGATGTTTGCGGATGTCGAAGTTGTGGCCTTCCACCTTTTTTTGCGCGTTTTCGATTGCGCGCGTCACCATCTTGTGTTCGATGGGTTCGCCGCGTTCCATGCCGAGTTTCTGCATGATCGTCGATATGCGGTCGGAACCGAAGATACGCATCAGGTCGTCTTCCAGCGAAAGGTAAAACCGCGATTCTCCCGGATCACCCTGACGGCCTGAGCGTCCCCTCAACTGGTTGTCGATGCGCCTGCTCTCGTGCCGTTCGGTACCGATTATAATAAGCCCTCCGGCGCTTATCACTTCTTCACGTTCGGCGGCGCATTTTTCCCTGGCATCCTCCAGCCTTTCTTCGTACCCTTCGTCTTCTTGTGAAAATCCTGCCTGCTGTACCAGCTTTTCGTAATTGCCGCCCAAAACGATATCGGTTCCCCGGCCTGCCATGTTAGTGGCGATTGTCACGGCTGACTTGCGGCCCGCCTGGGCCACTATCTCCGCTTCGCGTTCGTGATGTTTCGCGTTGAGGACGTTATGCTTTATACCTTTGCGTTTCAGCATCCCCGCGATCTTTTCCGAATTTTCAATGGATATCGTACCCACCAGCGCAGGCTGGCCTTTTTTGCAGATTTGCTCTATGTCGTCAACTATCGCTTCGTATTTTTCTTCTGCAGTGCGGTATATGACATCAGATTGATCGGCGCGGACCATGTCCATGTGCGTCGGAATCATGATGACTTCAAGTTTGTATATCTCCTGAAATTCCGATGCCTCGGTATCGGCCGTTCCGGTCATGCCCGCCAGCTTGTCGTAAAGCCGGAAATAGTTTTGAAGCGTTATGGTTGCAAGCGTCTGGTTTTCGTTTTCTATTTTTACCTTTTCCTTTGCTTCAAGGGCCTGGTGCAGGCCGTCGCTGTAACGCCTGCCGGGCATGAGCCGACCGGTGAACTCATCCACGATGAATACCTGCTGATCCTTTACCATGTAGTCCACATCCCGCTTGAAAAGCGTGTGCGCCTTCAGCGCCTGGTTTACGTGATGAAGGATTTCAACGTTGTGCGGATCGTAGAGATTTTTAACCTTCAGAAGCTCCTCGGCCTTTGCGACTCCATCTTCAGTAAGCGCGACGGTGCGGGCCTTTTCGTCAACGGTGTAAAATTTGTCCAGCTTAAGCATGGCCGGCATAACGTGGTCGATAACCGCGTATTTCTCGGTCGATTCCTCCGCCGGGCCGGAAATGATAAGCGGCGTGCGAGCCTCGTCTATAAGAATGGAGTCCACTTCGTCCACGATGGCGTAGTTGAGTTTTCTTTGCACGCACTCTTCCAAATTAAATTTCATGTTGTCGCGCAGGTAGTCGAACCCGAACTCGTTGTTCGTGCCGTAGGAGATATCGGATCCGTAAGCCTCTTTGCGCGCCATTTCGCCCATGTCGTGCTGGATTATGCCGACGCTTAGCCCCATGAAGTTGTATACCGGTCCCATCCACTCGGCGTCACGCCGCGCAAGGTAATCGTTCACCGTCACCAGGTGCGCGCCGCCGCCGGTCAGGGTGTTGAGATAAAGCGGCAGTGTGGCCGCCAGTGTTTTGCCCTCGCCGGTTTTCATTTCGGCGATCTTTCCCTCGTGCAGTACCACGCCTCCGATAATCTGCGCGTCGAAGTGCCGCATGCGTACACAGCGTCTGGCCGCATCCCGCACGCATGCAAAAGCTTCCGGCAAAATAGAATCCAGCGGTTCGCCATTGTCCAACCGTTCCCTGAATTCGGCGGTTTTCGCTTTAAGCGCACCGTCGTCGAGCGCGGCGATACGCGTATCGAAGGAGTTAACTTTTTGTAATATTTCCTGTATCCGGGTCAGCTCGCGGTCATTACGGCTACCGAATATTTTCTTTACGATCGATCCCAACATGCGGGCTATTATATATTATGCGGGGGATTTGTGAGTTATTATGACCGTTGAAAATGTAAAGCAAAAGGGAGTTTTATGATGACGGTTCGGACGAAGATAGTTCATCTGGAAAGCACGATAGAAGCGATACGCGAATATAAACCCGACGCTAAGGTAGACCAGATACTCGCCGCCTACGCCTTTTCTTCCAGATCGCACAAGGGGCAGACTCGCCGTTCCGGCGCGCCTTATCTAAGTCATCCGATGGCGGTGGCGCACATCCTGACGCGGTTAAAAATGGATACCACCGCTATAGCGGCGGCGCTGCTGCACGATACGCTGGAAGACACGGATGCCACCCTTAAGGAACTGGAACTAGCCTTCGGCCCGGAAGTCGCCAAGCTCGTTGACGGGCTAACGAAACTCAGCCGTATACGTTTTTCCAGCCGCGAGGAAAGCCAGGCGGAAAACATGCGGAAGATGATACTTGCAATGTCGGACGATATAAGAATCGTTCTTATAAAACTCGCGGACAGGCTCCACAACCTTCGGACTCTGGAGTTCCTCAAACCGGAACGCCAGAAGAAAATAGCGGAAGAAAGCATGGACATCTACGCGCCTTTGGCGGACAGGCTGGGTATCGGCTGGCTTAAAGAAGAAATGCAAAACATCTCGTTCAAGTATCTTCACCCGCTAGCGTACAAAAAACTGGAGGGGGTTATGAAGGAACGACAGGAGGAACTGGGAAAATTCGCCGTTGCGGTATGCGGCCATACCCAAGAGCTTCTCATAAAAGAACGCCTGACGGCGCATGTAACCGCAAGGCCGAAGCAGCTTTTCAGCATTTACCGTAAAATGGAAAAACAGAATCTGGAGTTCGATCAGATTTTCGACATCATCGGCGTTCGTATAATCACAAATTCCGCGCTTGACTGCTACAAGGCGCTGGGTCTGCTGCATACAACATGGAAACCGGTTCCCGGAAAGTTCAAGGACTACATTGCGCTGCAGAAAAAGAACATGTACCAATCCATACACACTACCTTGCTGCACAACTCGGGAAAGTTTGTCGAGTTCCAGGTACGCACCCAGCAAATGCACATGAACGCCGAGGAAGGAATAGCGGCGCACTGGCGCTACAAGGAAGGGGACGCTTCACAAAATAACGGCGACGATAAATTCATATGGCTTAGAAGGCTGCTGGACCTAGGCCAGAGCATCGGCGATTCAAAGGAATATCTTGAAAACATAAAACTTGATCTTTTCCCGGACGAAGTATACGTTTTTACCCCCGACCAGGAAGTCAAGGCGTTTCCTTCGGGCGCAACGCCGATAGACTTCGCTTATGCGGTTCATACCCAGGTGGGAAATCACTGCGTGGGCGCTTTGGTTAACGGCATTATGGTTCCGTTGGAATACCGGCTGCACAACGGTGATATGGTAAAAATCATAACGGACCAGAAACACCATCCAGACCCGGATTGGATGAAGATCGCAAAAACTTCCACCGCCAAATCGAAGATAAGAGCTTATACGCGGACTGCTCAAAAAGCCGAAGCGTTGAAACTCGGAAGGGAAATACTCGAAGAAGAAGTTAAAAAGCACGGACTAAGGCCGGAGATATTTATTACGAAAAATTCGCTCGAACAGGCATCGGCTACGTTGGGATTCAAAAGCTCGGAACTGGCTGTGCAACGTATAGGCTTCTCACAGCTTTCGGTGGATCAGTTTCTCCAAAAGTTGCTGCCGCTGAACGAGTGGAAGAAGATCGAAGCCGCAAGGTCGAAATCGTTAAAGAACCGGATATTCAGATTTTTCTGGCCCTGGGCGGCAAAAAATACCGGTGTGCGGGTAGGTGATTCGGACAAAATACTGATCCGGCTTGCGGGGTGCTGCAAGCCGGTACCGGGCGATTCCATACACGGGTTCGTATCACGCGGGCACGGCCTCGTTATCCACCAGAAGTTGTGTCCGGTTCTTAAAGAGCTCGGTCCCGCCCGCGAAAGAATAATTAAAGCGCAGTGGGAAAAAATGAAAAAGAAACGCACTCATCCGGTGAGGATAAAAGCGTACTGTCTAAATAAACCAGGGATACTGGCCACCGTTTCCGCCGCCATCGCCTCTTGCCGCTCAAACATATCCAACGCCATAGTAACGCCGACGGGTCGCACCGGAGGCGAACTGGACCTCACGATAGAGATAGAAGACGTAAACCATCTCATCAAAACAATGAACGCGGTAAAGAAGGTTAAAGGAGTAAAAAAAGTGGAGCGCTTTATGGAAGGGGTCAGGATTTCTTCCAAAAAATAACGAACCGAGCCCTTCCGACGGGGTTTTTTAAGAGCGCCTGTAAAAAAAAATCAGTTTGTATTTTTCAGCAACCTTGCTTTTTTATGAATTTCCAAAAAGAACACGAACATCATTCCAAATAAAAGACCCAGCAATGCGGTGACAACAACGGTTTGTCCCCTTTTCCTCGGCAGGGGGTCGAATGATTTTATCGGCGCTGCAATGGTGCGCGTCTCGCTAAGGCCGGCTATTTTCGCGTCTATCTTATTAACCATATCGTGCTGGTCATACATGAAACGCTGGTTATCGGCTATGTCCTTCTTCAGTTGATCACACTTTCTTTCGTTATTTACAAACAACTCTTCCTCCAGCCCTTCAAGATGTTTACGTCCTTCCAGTACTTGGCTGTCGATCATAAGCAATGTCATGGCGCTGGACTCGTCTTTTAAATATTTGACGGCTTTGCTTCTTTGATCCCGCATGTTTTTAAATATTTCGTTTGTTTTTTCTATCTGTTTTTTCAGTAGTTCATTACTTTTGTCGAGCCTTAAAACTTCGGATTTCAAGAATTTCCTGCTGTCTTCCAATGCGCTTAATTTACGTTCGGCAATAGCGCGTTCCGCAAGAATTGCGTTTTTCATTACGCCGTTTCGCGGCTCATGATCATTTACCATTTTATCAGCCACCATCTGCATAAACGTAACGTAGAATTCTTCTTCGCTCTCGGAGCCCATGCTTT
>BTTC01000098.1:0-6640 GCA_036244935.1 bacterium
CATTTGGGTTACGCACGATGCCAACCATTTCAGCCGCGCTAGCGGGAGACAACTGCTTCTCAAAGACGGCGCCTTTATACATGATAATTGATCCCACTCCTTTCGACCTTGCCATGACGGGCATACTTTTCGCCATAGTGATTTTGATCTCGATCAAGCAGCAGCTGAACATAGAGAAGACTTTTATACATGCGTCGTTTCGGACGGTGGTTCAGCTGCTTCTGGTGGGGTACGTTATCGAGTATGTTTTCCAATTGGAGCGTTGGTATTTCGTTGCAGTCCTGCTTTTATTCATGAGCCTTATCGCGGCGAGGGCGGGAGCGAAGAGGATCACGTCGAAGGCCGGTTTTTTAACCGGAATCGTTTGGATTGCAGTATTCGCCGGGACGTTGATAGACACCTTCATAGTGACCGAGGTGATACTGAAGGTAGACCCGTGGTGGAATCCGCGTTACCTTTTGCCGCTTGCCGGTATGATAATGGGCAACGCGCTTAACAGCGGATCGCTTGCGGGCGAGCGTTTCATATCCGAGCTGAAAAACAGGGTAGGGGAGGTGGATGCCTTGCTCTCCTTAGGGTTTACGTCGTCGTACGCCTGCAGGGATATGAAACGGCAGGCCGTCAAGGGAGCGCTGATACCGACTCTTAACGCGATGTTCACCGTGGGCCTTATTCATCTGCCGGGTATGATGACCGGGCAGATTCTCGGTGGAGCGTCGCCCGCTACCGCGGCGAAGTACCAGATAGTGGTCATGTTCATGATTTCCTCGACGGTCGTGATAACCGCCGTTATACTTATCAACCTGCTTAAGAGGCAGTATTTTACTTCAGCCCACCAACTCCGCTATAACCTGCTTTGATGAAAGTTTTGTTCGTCCAGGATAACGGCGCTTAATCTATAACGCGTACGTGCGTGCATCGTGTCCGTGGTAAAGCAATATGCTTTAACCGTCCAGAAATCTTGACATTTTGTCAAGCAGCCGCGAGATGTCCACCGGTTTCGTTTCATACTCGTCGCAGCCGGCGTTGAGAGTTTTTTCCCTGTCGCCGCCCATTGCGTGCGCCGTCAGAGCTATAACGGGAATGGATTTCGTTACTTCCGATGCTTTAAGCCGCCGCGTGGCGTTCCAGCCGTCGAGTTTGGGCAGTCTCATGTCCATCAGGATCAGATCGGGCGATTCCGACTCGGCCATATCAATTGCCTCCAGCCCGTTGCATGCCATTACGATATCGAAGCCTCTGCGTTTCAAACGCCGCGACAGCATATCGCGGTTCATATCGTTATCTTCAACGATGAGAATTTTGTATATTTTGTCCATGTTCTTGTTTTGTTCTTATATTTTCCAATATTATCTCTTTCAGTTCATTAAGCAATTCGTCGCGGGTATACATTCCATTTCGGGTTTGGGATAAATACTCCACGTTGCCGTCAAGTTTTTCTTTATCCTTGGCGCTGATATTCGAGCCGGAAACAACGATAATGGGAATCGACCTCCATTCCCTCGTCCTTCGAAGTTCCATTACAAACTCGAAGTTGTCCGCCTGGGGAGTCTCCAGATTAAGCAGGATCAGCGATGGAACGTTCTCGGCGGTTCGCTTAAGAGCTTCGCGTCCGTCCTTTGCTTCCATTACCGAAAACCCTTCTGCTTCCATCATTCCTTTTGCCTGCGTCAAAGCACCGTTATCCGGTTCTACGACAAGGACCTGGTTCTTTGCGGTTTTACGCGAAAATTCCTTTATGCTTCTCAACATGTGGTCCCAATCAATGGGTTTGGTCATATAATCGGCTGCGCCCAGCGCATAGCCCATGCTCATATCATTCAGCACGGAAAGTATGATAACCGGAATGCCGGCCAGTCCCGGATTGGCTTTCAGTGCTTTCAGTACGGCCCATCCGTCCATCCCCGGCATCATGACATCCAGAATAATCATGTCCGGTCGATTCTCTTCGATCCGCTGCAGTCCTTCTTCGCCGTCCGATGCCGTATTCGTCAGGAAACCCTCCTTGGAAAGAAAGCGTTTCAGCATATCCTGGATTGCCGGATCGTCGTCTATTACCAGAACCTGGCTGATCTTTTTCCTGCGGTTGTCTATCGGGGTTTTGTCGGGGCCTTTTAATAATCTTGCCGATTCCGCATTCGGCACGTCAGGTTTTCGTACGCTCGCCGGCAATCGGACTGTAAAGGTGGAGCCTTTTCCCGGCGTGCTTTCAACAGTGATATCACCGCCCATCAATTCGCAAAATCGCAGGCTGATGGTCAAGCCCAGACCCGTTCCGCCGAAGTCCCTTGTGGTTGAGGAGTCGGCTTGCGAAAAAGCTTCAAAAATTTTATCGAGCTGTCTCTGGTTTATACCTACGCCGGTGTCGCTTACGCTTATGTTGATCCAATCGGTTCCATCCGTGTTTGTGCGGGCAACGCCAATGTGGATGAAGCCGTTTTTCGTAAATTTGCATGCGTTGCTAAGCAGGTTGAACAGCGTCTGGCGAACCTTCGTAACATCGGCCCGCATTAAACCGACATCGGCGGCGCAGCTGAAACTAAGGGTGTTTTTGTTTTCCTCCGTTAAGGGAGCGATCGTATCGGAAATCTCACGGATCAATTGCGGAACGTCGAAATTTTCCAGATAAAGATCCATCCTTCCGGCTTCAATCTTGGACAGGTCGAGGACGTCCTTGATAAGCTCCAGCAAATGCTTGCCCGCCATATTTATTCTCATAAGGTCGGGAACCATATCTTTGTTTCCTGAATCTTCGGCCTCCTCCTGCATCATTTCGCTATAGCCGATTATTGCGTTTAGCGGCGTACGCAGCTCGTGGCTCATATTTGCAAGGAAAACGCTTTTGGCTTTGGTGGCCTGCTGTGCCTCGTCCCTGGCCTTTTCAAGCAGGTTCTTCTGTACTTCGCTCCAGTCCTTATATGCGTAAAGCCTACTCAGCATCTTGTTGAAAAACCTGGAAAGCAGACCGAATTCATCCTGGCGGCTTTCATCAAGATGTACATTGTCAGCTTCCCACTGAACCTCACGGGTCGCGTCAACCAAAACCTGTATCGGTTTAACAACCATCCTGTTAATAACCCATACTAGAAAAAGGCCTAAACAGATTGCCAAAATGGCGACGGACAATACCTGCACCCATACCTTGCGCTGCGCGCGCCGGGTTTCGGCGGTGATGTCCCTGACAAACTGTACGTGACCTGCTTTCTTGCCGGAAAAATTATTGATGGGTATCTGGTAAATGGCGTTTATTTTTTCGTCGTCAGATTTTTCTATGCGGAGCGGATGGGAATCCCTTTCGAAGACGATAGATACGTTATTAATGTGGGTGAATTTTTTTATCAGTTCGGTTACGGCATCTAGATTCATGCCGGCTTCGGCATAGCCGACGCTCTTTCCCTTGTACGTAAGAGGGGAGACAATGTAAAAGAGGTATTTACCGTTTTCTTCCTCGATGCCGCTTAAGAACATGTTTTTGCGTATGGCGCTCAATACGATCGGACTGTATGTCCTGTCACCTTTTTTATCGCTGTGCTCGCGCCTTAACACCGTTGCGTTGGGCAGGTAAATAGCCATGGCCTCAAGCTCCGATACTTCGACTTTAAGGCGGTTGTAATCCGGTACCGAGTTGTCTTCTACGGCGTATTCGTCACCGCTTAAAATTGCCTTTTTAAGATCCCTGTCTTTTACAACGATGTTGTAAAAATGCACCTGGGTTGTTTCCACGTAGTTCTGGACAGCTATCGCAATTGCCTGCTCGAATTTGACCAGGTTTTCCTTGTGTTTTTCTGCTTCCGTATTTTTGAGGGAGGCGTACTGGGCGTAAATGGCCAGTAAACCGATCAAAACGAAGATGGAGATGATAATAGCGGTTATCTTGAATTCAAGTGATTTGTAGATATTCAAAACAGATACTCCACTATTCGTTAAACGATCAAAGATTCAAGTTTCGGCTTCTACCATTGCCGCATGGTAATTTACGAGTTTTTTTTATAAACCTGCAAACCTATAAACCATACGGAATGTTGAAAGAAAAAGAGCTGGTTTTTATCATACGTTTCGCTCCCCGCTGTACGTTTTTTGAATTTCCTGAAATTCCTTTTCACTTCTAATGAAGGCGTCCACCACGCCGGGATCGAAGTGACGTTCGCGTTCGCTTATTATTATCTTTCTGGCTTCTTCATAGGGAAGCGCATCCTTGTAGCATCTTTTGGACATAAGCGCGTCAAACACGTCCGCCAGCGCCAGAATCCTGGCGGATAACGGAATTCGCTCTTTGGTAAGACGGTATGGATAACCCAACCCGTTCCATTTTTCGTGATGGCTCTCAACGATTTCGATACCTTTACGCACCAGAGAGTTATCAAGGTATTTCGTGTCCAGCGCCCTCAAAGTTTCCGATCCGATTATGGGATGCCTGTGCATGACAATCCACTCCTGCTCCGTGAGTTTCCCCGGTTTCAGGAGGATATTATCCGGCACTCCAACTTTGCCGATGTCATGCAGCGGGCTGGCCGTACAAATATCTTCTATGAATTGCTCGTCTATGATGCCGGCGTATTTGGAGAGTTTAGACATGTTCCTTGCCAGGACTTCGCAATAGTCGCGTAACCTTTCAAGGTGGGTACCTGTATCAGGGTCCCGCGATTCCGTAAGTTTCGACATTACGAAAATCATCCCGTGTTGGGCCGAGACGATTTCTTCAGCTTGCCGCTGAACCCGTTCCTCCAGATTCGTGTTGTTCTTTTCTATCAAGCGTCGATAAGCGTTTTCGTTGTCGTGAAACAGCTTTTTTTCAAGGCTGGCGCGTATCCTGGCGTTCAGAAGTACCGGGTTGAAAGGTTTTGGGAGATAGTCCTCGGCCCCCATCTCAATACACTTTACCACCGTATTTGTTTCATCCACCGATGATATCATTATGACCGGAATGTGTCTTAGTTTCTCACTCGATTTCATGTATGCCAGCACCTGGTGCCCGTCCATCTTCGGCATCATGATGTCAAGCAGCATAAGGTCGTAATCTTCCGCTTCAATCATACTCAGGGCCTCCATGCCGTCTTTCGCCATTGAGGTGGCAAAACCGCATTTATTGAGGCGGCGGGACAAAAGGTCTCTGTTCATCTCGTTATCGTCAACGATTAGCAGGGAATATTCGCTGTTGTTCATAATTCCATTAAATTTCCTGTTGCCATTTTCAGGAAATCAGATAGTGTACCCCCCCCCAATAGTTTTTATGTAGATGCTCATTGTTATTGCCCCTTCCTTGAATTTTACCATAAAGCGGCAATATTCAATAAAACTTGCCTGCACGTAAATAATCTGAGACCTGCGGAAAAACTCATGAAATGATAGCTGGTGCGAATGATCCTTCCCTCTATGAGATTACTGGTTAATTATGATCACTCTTCGCGGTTCGCCTCGGGGACGCGGAGAGGGAGTTTCCGTTAGCGGGGATGGCCTGCAATGTTTGAATGCAGGGTTAATGCAAGTGCAGATTACCGCCGAAAAAACCGATTGCAACACCGATGAAAAGCAGCAGAATCCGCCAAAACTTTCCGGAGTTGTTTTTTTTGTGCAGGCGCCTTAAAAGATCGCTTCCGGCTATGGCCAGAAAATTCCCCGTAGAAAACCCCAGCGCCCATCCAATCCATTCGGTCTCGGCGGATTTCAAAGTCTGGCCGGTAACCAAAGCGCCCAGCGGAGTGGCGACGGCGAAAAGCGCAATATACGCAACTGCCGAACGGTTACCTATACCGGCCGTTTTCAGGAGGATGGCAAGCGCCAGCGCCGCCGGAATCTTATGGGAGGCAACCGCCGCCGCAACTATCGGCCTCATTTCAGGGATGTCGTTTACGGCTCCCAAGCCAACGCCGTCCACGAATGCGTGAAGCGTTATCCCGACAAAAGCAAGGATGCCGAGTGTATGGAAATCGCAGTCTTCCTCATCGCAGGGATGCGTTAGAATGAATTTCTGGGGCAGATAGAATATGGCGAACCCGGCAAGTATCGGCCATCCGGTTTTAGCCCCGACAATCCACATGGATGCCGGTAACAACTGAAAAAGAGCGGTACCGACAAGAAGGCCTGCGGCCAATGAAACCGCGGGATAAAGCGCCTTCCTGCTTGCAGAAAACATCAAAGGCAGCGTGCCGCCCATAAAGGTGATCAGAAAGATGGATGAAAGATATAAGCCGAAACCCATTCGAATACTTTAACCCAACTTCATGCGGCCGCACTCGATAAATCCGCGCGTGACGCGCGGGGTGGTTGACGCAAGGCCCCATGACTTTCTAATATGCGGATATGTCCTTTCCACAGGTATCCATAATCGGCGGCGGCGCATGGGGAACCGCAATTGCCCACCATCTGGCTTGCAAGGGAGTAGCGCCGGTCATCTGGACCTTCGAAAAGGAGGTCGCCGATGATATAAACCGGCATAACGTAAACAGCAGGTTCTTGGTGGAAATCGAGCTTAACCGGGATATCCGCGCCACAACCGACCTGGCCGTGGCGTGCAAAGCCGGTATAATCTTTTTCGTCGTCCCATCGCTCAGCGGTATCTCCATGTACCCATGTTCACTCATCGGCAAATCATACTGACTAATCTGATAATTCTTCGGCAGGTCAGGATAATAATAACTCT
>BTTC01000099.1:0-6634 GCA_036244935.1 bacterium
GATAGAAAAGATAAGGGAACAGTCTGCCAATATCGAATAAAACCGGAGCGGCGGCGGACCGGGGAGAGTGTTAATAGCCATGACCACGGGACAGGGACGCGGCATTCTATTCGTTCTGTCGGCCCCTTCCGGTGCGGGCAAGACAACAATCGCGGAACGCCTTGTATCAGATGTCCCATGTCTGAAACAGTCGGTTTCGTACACCACGCGCCCCATTCGCGGTGGTGAAGTCAACGGCGGTTCGTACGTTTTCGTGGACGAAAAGCGGTTCAGGAAGATGATAGACGACAACCGGTTTGTTGAATGGGCCAAAGTCCACGGCATGTTTTACGGTACTGCGCTCGATACGCTTGAGGAAGCAAAAAAAAACAACCTCGATCTGCTGCTGGTAATAGACGTACAGGGCGCGGCCAAACTGCGGGAAAAGGACGTTGACGCGCTGTTCATCTTCGTCTTGCCGCCTTCAATGAAAGAGCTTGAACGCCGCCTCAGGCTGCGCGGTTCGGAAGACGAAGAGGGCATAAACTCCCGACTTTTGGTTGCCAAAAAGGAAATAAAATCGTGCAGGGATTATGATTACATAATCGTCAACGATGATCTTGAAAAAGCACAGTCGGAAATGATAAGTATTCTAGAATCCGAGCGGATCAAAAGAGCGGAAAGATCATTAACATTTCCGGATTACCGGCTTCCGCCCTGCGGAGGACAGGAGTGATGGGTGTGAAGACCATGGAGGAAGAAAAGACGTTCAACATAATCGACGGCAAAAAGATGGCCGCCTCTATCCGGGCGGAAGTGAAGGAAGAGATTGAAAAGCTGACCGCCGCCGGTCAAAGGCAGCCGTCCCTTGCGGTTATCCTGGTTGGCGGTAATCCCGCTTCGCAGATATACGTCAGGAACAAGAGGAAGGCGTGCCGCAAAACCGGCATCAACTCCGTGGAGCATATTCTGGACGAAGCAATAACCGAAAAAACGCTGCTTAACCTTATCGATAAACTCAACAGGGACGATGCAATCGACGGAATACTTCTGCAATTACCGCTTCCGGGAAAGCTGCATGAAAAAAGACTGCTTGAATATATCAACCCCAATAAAGATGTTGACGGTTTCCATCCGGTAAACGTCGGACGGCTTGCGCTCAATACTCCTGGACTCCGCCCGTGTACTCCGGCGGGAATTCTGGAGATGCTGAAGCGCAGCAGTATAAACCTTGCGGGGAAAAGCGCCGTCGTGCTGGGAAGAAGCAATATCGTAGGGAAACCGGTGGGCGCCATGCTGCTGCACGAAAGCTGCACGGTTACCATTTGCCACTCGAAAACGAGAAACCTTAAGGAGATAACCAAGAGAGCGGATATTTTGATCGCGGCCATAGGCAGGCCGAAATTCGTGACAGCCGATATGGTAAGCGAGGGAGCCGTCGTGATAGACGTGGGCATGAACCGCACGGACGATGGGCTTTGCGGCGACGTGGATTTTGAAAACGTAAAGAAAAAAGCCGGCGGCATCACTCCGGTTCCGGGCGGCGTGGGGCCCATGACCATCGCAATGCTTATGAAAAATACGCTTGAAGCCACCCGGACGCGCGGTTAATATTCGTTGCGGATATGGTTGGGTAAACATGCCGAACATGCGATACTTCGCGTATGAAATTTTCCGGACGTTTTAACGGCCCCGATTTTTTATTGCATCTGTGCTGCGCTCCGTGCTCGCCGCACCCGATAGACGTTTTGAAAAAGGATTATAAAGTCACGCTGTACTTTTACAATCCGAATATCTATCCAGAAACCGAATACGAAAGCCGGCTTGACGAAGTAAAAAAACTTGCGGTTATAGAAAATCTTCCGCTGATTACGGGTGATTACTACCCGGACTTGTGGATTAAAGATAAAGAAAAGCTGAGGGACGAACCGGAAAAGGGCAAGAGGTGCGAACTGTGCATAGGCGACCGTATGATGCAAACGGCGCGAACGGCCGCGCGGCTTGACATGGAGAATTTCGGCGCCGTGCTTTCCGTTTCTCCACATAAAGACGCGCTTATGATAAACAGTCTGGGCCGTAAAGCGCAGAAAATCCTTAACCGCGACGGGACGGATATTGTTTTTTTCGAGGCGGACTGGAAGAAAAAAGAAGGTTTTAAAATTTCATCCCGAATAAGCCGTAATATGGGTTTTGTTCGGCAGGATTACTGCGGATGCGTTTACAGCCGCGGTCGAATGAAAAGAAAACTGCCCGGAGCGTTTATTTAACGGTGGGAATTGGGTATAATACTGGCAGTTGATGCGATTGAAAAAACTCTTACCCAATACGCGCCCGAAAAATAGTTCGTTGTTTGAGTTTTCATGATTTACTAACGGCGGCTTTTTGTATATCATTATGTGGTTGCTTTGCGTTAGGCGCGTAGCTCAGGGGGAGAGCGCTTGCTTGACACGCAAGAGGTCGGCGGTTCGAAACCGCCCGTGCCTACCATAATTTTTTTATAGGAGTTAGAGGAGATTCAGTTACAAGATTTATGATTAACGCAGTTTCAACAGGGGTGAACCGATAATCGCAAAAAACGGTTTAAGGGTTAATCATCGCATAAGAGTGTCCCAGGTCATGGTAATAGATGACGAAGGGACGCAGTTGGGCCTTACGCCCATATCCGAGGCGATAGCGTTGGCCGGCTCCAAGGGGCTTGACCTCGTGGAAGTTGCGCCGCAGGCGGACCCGCCCGTATGCCGCTTCATGGATTATGGCAAGTTCAAATACAAGAAGAACAAAAAGGCGCACGAGGCGAAAAAGCATCAGAAGATGGTGAAACTGAAGGAAATAAAGATAACGCCCAAGACCAGTACCCACGATTATCAGTTCAAGCTGAAGCATATAATCAGGTTCCTGAACGAGGGTAACAAGGCGAAAGTTACGGTGTTTTTCCGGGGAAGGCAGATAACGCATACGGAACCGGGAAAAGTTATGCTTGACAGAGTGATAGAAGATACGAAAGAATTCGCAAGCGTGGGGCAGGCCGCCAAAATGGAAGGGCGGCGAATGAACATAATTCTGGAACCGAGGGCGAAAGTGAATCAACCCGCCAACAGCTCGGGGGACGGGAAGAAAGAGGAAAAAGGAGAAGGTAGTGCCAAAGATTAAAACTTGCCGCGGAGCGGCAAAAAGGTTCCGCGTTACGGGAACCGGCAAGATAAAAAGAAAAAAGGCCTACCTGCGCCACATTCTGACCAGCAAAAGCACCAAGGCAAAAAGAAACCTCCGCAGCA
Source organism: bacterium (assembly GCA_036244935.1). Taxonomy (GTDB): domain Bacteria; phylum Nitrospinota_A; class UBA7883; order JACRGQ01; family JACRGQ01; genus BTTC01. The sequence goes on from BTTC01000099.1 coordinate 3,255, forward strand.
GCGGTCTGGTTTCAGCCTCGGATGAAAAACGAATCCGAAAACTGATACCTTATTTGTAACGGGAGGATAAATGCCAAGATCCGGTGGCGGACCTACAACGCGACGTAGAAGAAAAAGGATTCTGAAAAAGGCGAAGGGGTACGTCGGCGCACGGAGCAGAAGTTTTAAACACGCCAAGGAAACTCTTACGCGGGCGCTTAAATATGCGTACCGCGACCGCCGCGTGCGTAAAAGGGAATTCCGCAGACTGTGGATACTTCGCATAAACGCCGCCGTGAGAGCAGAAGGAATCAAGTACGGCCAGTTCATATGCGGCCTTAAAAACGCCGGAGTGGAGCTTGATCGCAAGATACTGGCGGACCTCGCGGTAAACGAACCGAAGGTTTTTGGTGAACTTGTCCAAAAAGCCAGGGAATCTCTTAAAAAAGCCGCCTGAAAGACGCTCTCTTCATATGGCGTCCCTGAAAAATCTTGGCGGCTAAAGAAATTCTATCCGAATTAACGGAACTTAAAAAAAGCCTCATACCGTCCCTGAATCTTCCCGAAAGCGATAGGGAGCTTAACGAGCTTCGTATTAAATACCTCGGGAAAAAAGGGGTTGTTACGTTGCTTTCGCGGCGGATGGGCGAACTGCCTAAAGAAGAAAAACCCGTCGTAGGGAAACTTCTGGGAGAAGTCCGCCGGGGCATCGAGGAGCTTCTGCAAGACGCCAGCCAAAAGATCAAAAACGAAAAAATCCAAAGTGAAGTGGAATCGGAGTTTTTCGACGTTACGCTTCCAGGTTCGGAAACCGGCTTCGGCGCGCGTCATCCCATATCCACGGTTATGGACGAAATAGTGGAGATATTCACCGGCCTGGGTTTTCAGGTGGAGGAAGGGCCTGAAGTTGAAACCGACTATTACAACTTCGAGGCGCTAAACTTCCCGCCCGAACATCCCGCACGCGACATGCAGGACACCTTTCATCTGGAGGGTATGGACAGGATATTGCGGACGCACACGTCGCCCGTGCAGATACACGCGATGGAGAAGTACAAACCGCCGCTTTCCGTCATTGCGCCAGGCAAGGTTTATAGATGCGATGCGGACGTAACCCATTCGCCCATGTTCCATCAGTTGGAAGGGTTTACAATCGACAGGCGGGTCACAATGGCGGACCTCAAGGGAACGCTGGAACTGTTCATACGCCGGCTTTACGGCCCCGGCACGAAGACAAGATTCCGCCCGTCGTTTTTCCCGTTTACCGAGCCGTCCGCGGAGTTGGACGTATCGTGCGTTATATGCGGCGGAAAGGGGTGCAGAATATGCAAAAAAACGGGATGGCTGGAAATCCTCGGCGCCGGTATGATACATCCCAACGTGCTTGGGGCCTTGAATATGGATACGGAAAAATGGAGCGGCTTCGCCTTTGGAATGGGTATAGAGCGGGTAGCGATGCTTAAATACGGCGTCGCCGACATCCGGCTGTTTTTCGAAAACGATCTGCGTTTTTTAAAACAGTTTTAGATTGAAATAGAAGGGCAATTGACCAATAAATGATTATCAGTTACCTCTGGCTTAAGGAGCTTGTAAATCACACCCTGACACCCGAAGAGCTTGCCGAAGCTCTTACGTGTCTTGGCCTTGAAACAACAATCACGGACGATAAACGCGGCGCGTTCAATAAATTTATCATAGGCAAAGTCGAGTCGGTCGAACCGCATCCCGACGCCGATAACCTTAACATCACCCTGGTCGACGCGGGCGGCGATCCGATCCCAATCGTCTGCGCGGCGCCGAACGTAAGAGCGGGACAGGTTGTCCCCGTAGCCCTTCCCGGCGCAAAAATCCCGGATGGCCCTAAAATAGAAAAGAAAAAAATACGCGGGGAAATTTCCGAAGGTATGATCTGCAGCGAAGCCGAGTTGGGGCTTGGCGAAGATGCCGCCGGAATCATGGTACTGGACGATTCGTGCAAACCGGGTACGGAGCTTGCCGAATGCCTGGAACTGGAAGATGTAATGCTGGAAGTGGACTTGACGCCAAATCGCGGCGACTGCCTGGGACTGATCGGCATTGCGCGGGAGGTGGCGGCAGCCACCGGCGCTGAATTACTTTGGGGATTGGGGGACGATACCGGCAGGGTTAATGATGAACCGGCGTTGGAAAATTTAGAGGTTCGCATAGATAATCCCGGAAACTGTCCGCGTTACACGGCGCGCGGAATATCCGGGGTAACGGTTGCCCCGTCGCCTTTCAAGATCAGGCGTCGGCTTGCCGCGTCGGGCGTGCGGCCCGTAAATAATATTGTGGATGCAACCAACTACGTGATGATGGAAACCGGCCACCCGCTTCACTGCTTCGATATGCGGATGATTGACGGCGAAAAAATCATCTCGCGCAGCGCGGCGAAGGGTGAAAAATTCACAGCCCTCGACGGCCGTGAACACACGCTGTCGGATTGGATGCCGGTTATAGCGGATGCCGAAAAAGTTGTGGCGCTTGCGGGCGTGATGGGCGGCAAGAACTCGGAGGTAAGCGGCGATACGAAAAACGTCATCCTTGAAGCGGCGTACTTTAATCCAAAAGCGGTGAGAAAGACGGCAAAGAAGCTGGGTATTTCTACGGAATCGTCCCACCGCTTTGAACGCGGCGTAAACCCGGAGACGGTCGACTCCGCAAGCCTGCGGGCGGCGCGGTTGATTGCCGAGACGGCTGGAGGAGTGGTAAAAGGTTTTGCCGACGTTTATCCCAGAAAAGTGGAGTTTCCCAAGATCACGCTGCGTACGGAAAAGGTGAACAAAACAGTCGGCCTCGAATTGACTGATGAAAAAATCGCGGACTGCCTGTCAAGGCTGAGTTTCGATTTCAAACACGAATCGCAGGGTTTTTTTAGCGTGGCGTGTCCCCCTTACCGCCACGACATGGATCAGGAAATCGATCTGGTGGAGGAGGTTGCAAGGCTCGTTGGTTATAAAAACATACCGTCCACAACCGCGCGGATCGCGCAGCACGAATCGTCGCCGGAAATAAACTTTATACATCGCGGCAAACTCAATTCGCTTTGGGCCGCTTCCGGTTTTACGGAGACGATCAACTATTCGTTTATCAACTCCGATTGGCGGAAAAATCTGACGGGCGGCGCTGAAGAAAATACAGCGGTCGTTACCAACCCCATAAACGCCGACTGGGAGGAGCTGAGGGGCTCGCTCCTGCCGGGACTGCTTAACGCCGCCGCGTATAATCTGAGGCAGGGTGAAGAAAAAATATCCACCTTTGAAACAGGCGTGGTTTTTAAACGTTCCGGTATATCCGAAATCGAAGAGCGCTTTTTATCAGCCGGCGTAATGACGGGCGGTGAAGAGGAACTGTTTAATGTAACGATCCCGCGTGATTTTCAC